>NZ_JBQKUL010000009.1:0-90220 GCF_054968565.1 Pseudoalteromonas sp. G5_S1_54_S4
TCCCTACCCATTTAAAATAGATTACCCCTCTTTTAAAGCTCAACAGGTAAAGTATTTTCCTTTGCAACTACATGCTCATTAAGCAGTCGATTAGTGATTAACAATAAAGCGTGTGATTTTAAAATCTAATGCTTTTTGCTGGCTGTTTTATGTAAATGTATGTGTACGAAATGTTATTTCTGGCCTTCATTAGTTAAAACAGTAGTTTTTAAATCATTGTAAAATAATAGATTAATTTTCGAGCTAATACTTTAATTGTAAATTAAATGTTTAATTTTCGTTATTTAAGTTTGTGACCTACTCTGATCCTTAATCGGGTACAAGGTGTGCCGATTAATACAAATATATTAAAAACTTAAACTTTAACGGAGCGTAAACGTGAATTTATCTAAAATCACAATAGCAACTTTTGCTGCTTTAACTTTGGTTCAAGCAACAAATGCAGTAGCTGCGAATAAGAAATACCTAAATCAACAACCGACAATTAATAATATGGTGCAATCAAACTCTGCTTCCTTGTTATCAGTAAGTCCAAATCAGTTGATTGGGTTGAGTGTAGGGAACGAATTAGTTGTATTAAAAGAATTTACTAGCAATAACGGAGAAGTAACCCGCCGCTATCAACAAACGTATCAGGGCATTCCTGTCATTGGTGATACGGTCAGCTTAACATTTAATAATGGGTTGCTTAAAAAAGCCCATGGTGCAGCTGTTTATAATATTGATGAAGATTTATCTGATGTATCGGCTAAATTGACAAAAAAAGATGCGATTTTAAAAGGGTCTAAAACGGGTATAGCTGCAAAATCAGTAGGCTTAAAAAAACATAATGAGCAATCCAGACTTGCTATCTGGGTTGACGATCAAAATAAGGCGCATTTAGTTTATGAAGTGTCTTATGTTACTTATGGCAAGTCACCATCAAGGCCATACCTGATCATTGATGCTAATACCGGTGAGGTCTTGCTTAGTTACGATAACCTGCAACATGCTAATGCAACAGGCCCTGGGGGCAATCTAAAAACAGGCAAGTATTTATATGGAACTGATTTTGACAGCCTAGATGTTAGTCAATCAGGTAATACTTGTAGCATGAATAACGCAAATGTTCGCACTATTAATTTAAATGGCGGAACAAGTGGCTCTTCTGCGTATTCATTTACATGTCCTGAAAATACGTTTAAAGAAATTAACGGTGCTTATTCACCGCTAAACGATGCTCATTTTTTTGGTAACGTTATTTTTAATATGTATAACGATTGGTTAGGGACTGCGCCTTTGAGTTTTCAGTTACAAATGCGGGTTCATTACTCAAGTAACTATGAAAATGCGTTTTGGGATGGCAGCGCAATGACCTTTGGTGATGGGCAAAATACATTCTACCCGTTGGTGAGTTTAGATGTTTCTGCGCATGAAGTCAGCCATGGCTTTACTGAGCAAAATTCAGGCTTGATTTACAATGGTAAACCAGGCGGATTAAACGAAGCATTTTCGGATATGGCTGGTGAAGCCGCTGAATTTTATATGAAAGGCAGCAACGATTGGCTAGTTGGAAAGGATATTTTTAAAGGTAATGGTGCACTGCGTTACATGAATAATCCTACCCAAGATGGCCGTTCAATAGATAACCAAAGTAACTATTATTCAGGTATGGACGTGCATTATAGTTCAGGTGTTTATAACAAGGCATTTTATAATCTAGCAACCACGCCGGGTTGGGATACGCAAAAAGCCTTTATCGTAATGGCACGTGCTAACCAACTATATTGGAGTGCGGGTGTAGGCTGGGATTTAGCCGGTAACGGTGTGATGGATGCTGCGTGTGATTTAAATTATGACCCTAATGATGTAAAAGCCGCTTTGGCTGCGGTAGGTGTTAATTCAAATCTTAGTTCAGGTAGTGATTGTGCTACACCACCACCACCGACTGACGATGAAGTGTTAACCAATGGGGTGACGCGTACGGGTATTAGCGGCGCAGAAAAAGAGCAACTATTCTTTACTTTGGAAGTCCCTGACGGCGCAACAAATCTTCAATTTAATACAATGGGTGGCTCAGGTGATGCAGACCTATATGTTAAATTTGCTAGTAGACCAAGCTTAAATAACTATGATTGCAATAGCACAACATCTACCAGTACAGAAAGCTGCAACATAAGTAATGCACAAGTAGGAACTTACTATGTAATGGTTGAAGCATGGAGTGCGATATCTGGTGTATCGCTAACGGGAAGCTACTCTGATGGGAATGGTGGTGTGACACCAATTAATAGAACTGAGTCTAATATTAATGTGACTACTAATAACTGGAGCCGCTTTACTCAAGATTTATCAGAAGGGTATAGCACTTTAAATATTAGTATTGCCGGTGGTAATGGTGATGCTGATCTTTATGTAAACTTTGGCTCGCCTTCAAGTACGTCTTCATACTTATGTAGACCCTACAAAAATGGTAATAATGAAGAATGTACATTTGATAACCCACAAGCAGGTACTTGGTACATTGATTTAAGAGGTTACAGCTTAGCAAGTGGCGTAACACTCAACGTAACGGCTAATTAGGCATACATATAAAAAGGGGCTTTGCCCCTTTTTTAATGCTTAAAATAAAGGTAACAAGATAAGGAATATTTATGAACTACTTTAAACAGTTAGCAGTTATTACTACTTTAACCTTAAGTTTTAATTGCTTAGCAAATGAAAATCCAGACAATATTTGGGTAACTATTGATTCAACTTTAGCCCAGCATTATCAATATGAACAAGGTACATTTTTGCAAAAAATACAATTTGCGCATAGAAAATCAAGTATTTTACCTGACGTTGATTTACTCAGTGTACCGCGTGACGCAGTGAACAATTTAAGTGAGTTTATGCACCAGAACTATAACCGTTGTGGTGGGTTTGTTGCGCATAGTTCGTTCGAAGAAGCGAATGATTACGCAAAACAATTAGCTGTTGTTCAAAATAGCCAAGCTACATCAGCCTTTAATTATTCAATTGATAATGCGCAAACAGTACAAAGTTTAATTAGTGCACAAAGCCCAATTAATTTACAAAGCACTGTAAATTCACTCACTAGTTTTAATAATCGTTATTATACTTCGCAAACCGGCGTTGATGCCTCACAGTGGCTGCAAAGTTATTGGCAACAAATTGCCAGCGTTCGAAGTGATATAACCATTGAGAGTTATCAGCATAGCTGGGCGCAATCATCAGTGATTGTAACCATTGCAGGTGCTGAAAATGCAGATGAAATTGTTATTATTGGGTGGCATTTAGACTCGATTAATAAAGCAAATCCAGCACAAGGGCGCTCTCCTGGCGCGGATGATAATGCATCGGGTATTGCAGTGTTAACGGAAGCGTTAAGAGCAATTGTTGATACAAATTATAAACCGCAAAAAACTATTCAAATAATGGCGTTTGCAGCAGAGGAGGTGGGGTTAAAAGGGTCTAAAGCTATAGCCAGTAGCTATCGTTCGCTGGGTAAGAATGTAGTTGGCATGGTGCAATTTGACATGACTGGTAATAACGGCAGTATCGAAGATATTATTATGATGACGGATTACACCACCAATGCTCAAAACCAGTTTTTAGCCCAGCTGATAGACACCTACTTACCCCAAATTAGTTATGGCTTTGATCAATGTGGGTATGGTTGCTCCGATCATGCTTCGTGGTATCAACAAGGGTTTGCGGCCTCTATGCCTTTCGAATCAAAAATGAATGACATTAACCCACTGATACATACACAAAACGACAGTAATTTTGACGCTGATCATGCAATTAAATTTGCTAACTTAGCGGTTAGTTTTGTTGCAGAATTGGCAAAAAATGCCGGTGATGTCACTCCGCCAAATAATAATGAGTTAGTAAATGGTGAACCAATTTCTGGTATAAATGCCACTGCTAAAGAGCAGCTTATCTATACATTGAATGTACCAAAAGGAGCGCAAAATTTAAGCTTTGAAACCTCAGGTGATAATGGCGATGCCGATTTATACGTTAAATATAATCAGGCGCCAACATTAAGCGATTTCGATTGTAAAAGTACGTCTGCCACAAGTAATGAACGTTGTGATATTCCTACAAGCGATGATGGAACTTACTATGTAATGGTTGAGGCATATAGCGCAATTAACAATATTTCTTTGATAGGTAGTTTTGAGCCAGCTGGTGCTTTAGAGCCCATTAATCGCGTAGAAGATAACATTAGCGTAAATACTGGTGATTGGCAGCGTTATGAACAACGTTTAGTTGCAGGCTATTCTTCGCTAAATGTTGCCATTTCAGGTGGAACTGGCGATGCTGATTTGTATTTAAATTTTGATGCGCCATCATCTAATACACAATATGTGTGTCGCCCTTATAAAAATGGCAACACAGAAACATGTACTGTCTCTGCACCCCAAGCAGGTTTATGGTACATAGATATTAAAGGTTATCGTAATGCAAATGGCATTACCTTAACTATTAATGCAGAATAATTAACAGGGGCATAAGCCCCTTTAAAGGCCAAATTCTCACGCTATTTGGCTTGCCCTTCATCAATAGCTTACGTAGAATCCCGCTATTATTTTTTATAAAGTGATTGGTATTATCAAACAGCTGTTTAGTGCAACCGGGCCTTTGGCTTTATCAATAGATGGATACTCACCACGCCAACCTCAAATTGATATGGCCGTGGCTGTTGAGGATGCATTAAAAACAAGTTCCCAGCTTGTTGTTGAGGCCGGTACTGGCACAGGTAAAACCTTTGCTTATTTAGCGCCAGCCCTTAAATCTAAGGGCAAAACAATAATTTCAACCGGTTCTAAAGCACTGCAAGAACAGCTGTATCATCGTGATTTACCGGTGTTAGTAAAAGCCTTAGGCGCGGCAAAAAAAACGGCATTGTTAAAAGGGCGTGCCAATTATTTATGCACTTATCGGCTTACCCAACATGTTGCACACGTACCCACAGACGACCCTGATGTAATGCATCAGCTCGCTATGGTTGCTAAATTTGCCAGTGAAACGCATACGGGCGATTTAGCCGACTGTATTGGTATTGAAGAAGATGCCAAAGTGTTGCCGTATGTCAGCTCGACTGCAGATAACTGTTTAGGTAAAGAGTGCCCTGACTTTCAAGAGTGCTACATTCGTAAAGCGCGTTTAAAAGCAGGGGATGCCGACGTTGTCGTGATTAACCATCATCTATTTTTTGCCGATATGGCGGTTAAAGAGTCTGGCTTTGCAGAGCTAATGCCTAGCGCAGATGCTTATATATTTGATGAAGCCCACCAGTTAAGTGAAATTGCCAGCGACTATTTTGGCGAAACCATGAGTACTAAAAAGCTGGTGGATTTAATTAATGATTTACGCGCTATTTACCGCGCTGAAATTCCTGACATGATGCAATTAGGCAAAAGTTTGAATAAACTGGAAACCAGTGTCGCCGATTTAAGATTGCAGTTTGGTGTGGATGGTAGCCGCGGTGATTGGCGTGAAAAGCTCAGTAATAAGCTTATTTGCTCTGCATTACATCGTGTTATTAGTGATTTAGAATTTGTGTATCAGGTTTTAAAACATTGCTTAGAACGAAGTGATAAAATTGAACACCCATTTGAGCGGGTGCTGGCATTTAAAGGCCAGTTAGAGCGTGTGTTCGACACCGCCCAAACAGGCTTTAGTTATTGGTACGAAACCACGCGGCGCTATTTAACCATTAATATAACGCCACTGAATGTATCGGCTAAATTTGCTTTGATGATGAAAGAGTCTGGCGCAGGGTTTGTGTTTACCTCGGCCACGTTATCGGTCGACAACGAACTCACTCACTTTAATGCCAGCCTTGGGTTAAAACCAAAGCAAAGTATGATGGTAGACAGTCCGTTTGATTATGAAAATCAGGCGCTATTGTGTTTACCGCGCTATTTACCTGAAACCCACGCAGATAATATGCCGCATGCGATTGTAAAGTTAACTCTCGAACTCATAAAATCAGCAAAAGGGCGTTGTTTTGTGCTATTTACTAGTTACCGAATGATGCATTTAGTGGCTGAGGGCTTAACCACACAAATGGACTACCCGGTTTACATGCAAGGGCAAATGTCTAAACGCATTATATTAGAAAAATTTACCCGTCATGGTAATGCCGTGTTACTCGGTACAGCGTCCTTTTGGGAAGGAGTTGATGTAAGAGGCAGTACTTTAAGCTGTGTTATTATCGACAAACTGCCGTTTGCAGCGCCCGATGATCCGCTACTGCAAGCTAGAATGCAAGATTGCCAAATGCAAGGAAAAGACCCGTTTGCGCATATTCAGTTACCACAAGCGGTTATAGCCTTAAAGCAGGGGGTAGGTCGCTTAATTCGTGATAACAAAGATAAAGGCGTGTTAGTAATTTGCGATAATCGTTTAGTTACACGCCAATATGGACAAGTATTTTTAAAGAGTTTACCGCCAATGCGCCGTACACGTAGCTTAGAAGATGCAAATACATTTTTAAAACATATTAATTGAGTACAAAAATGATCAAAAGTAACATTCTCGCCCTAGACGCTTCTACTGAGGCTTTATCGCTTGTTTTGCATTATCAGGGTAAAACATTTCATCATTTTGAAGAGTGTCCGCAGCAGCATAGCCAAAAAATTCTGCCACTTATTGATGAGCTGCTTAATAAAGCCAATTGTAAATTAAAAGATTTAGATGTTATTGGCTTTGGCCAAGGTCCAGGCAGCTTTACGGGTGTTCGTATTAGTGTGGCCATAGCACAAGGGCTTGGGTATTCAACGAATTTACCGCTAGTGGGGGTTTCTACCTTAGCGGTTATGGCGCAACAAGCGTTTGAACAATTTGGCGATGAAGTGGTTTATTCAAGCATTGATGCGCGTATGGGGGAAATATACTTTGCTCAATACCAAGTTAATAATAATTTGATGACACTTCAAGGTGAAGAACGTGTTTTTAAGCCAGAACTGCTTGATGCTTCATTGATAGACACAAACAAAACAGCAACCGGCGTGGGGACTGGATTTAAAAGCTATCCCGATGCATTAACTACATTTACAAATGTGAGTGTACACCCTGAAATTACGCTACCCGATGCACAATACATGTTAGCGTTTGTGGATGCACAGTATCTTGCAGGTAATGGCGTAAAAGCAAGTGATGCTCAGCCTAAGTATGTGCGTGATACAGTGACATGGAAAAAATTACCAGGCCGCGAGTAACGCTAAGTTGTATTGTTTGCATATTGAGCTATTTTAAATCATAATTTAAGCATGTTGTTGGTTGGAGAAGCGTAATGTCGCTGCCTATAAGCTCTGGTTTTTTTACTGGTGATATCCCTGCTAAGGTGCGTTCTACTGCTGTTGTTACGGCAAAGCCCGAACGACTATCAGAGCAGCCAATACCACAGAAAACCAATACAGACTATGTTAAGAGTAGCCCCGAAGGGCTCGAACTTGCAAAAGAGTTTGTAAAAGCGAACACCAAAGAGGCCCAATACAGCCAAACTATTTACGATCAACCGAGTGCGCAAGTCAGTAAGGCAATTTCTACTTACACTGAGTTTGCTAATTTAGAGCGAAGAGCTGAAGTTCAAAGCTTAATTGGTGTTGATATATACGCTTAATTATAAAATTAATAGCCAAATAAAAAGCCCGAATAAATTATTCGGGCTTTTTATTTTCATACCAGTAATTACTGTTCTATGTAACTAATCAGTTTTTTAGCTATGTCAGTATTGTTTTGTGAACCAATAAAATCATCGCTATTTTTACCATAGGCGAATACTTGTACATCAGAAGCGGTATGTCCGCCCGTTGTCCAACCAGTGAAACTTAAATCATTGATAATACTTTTAACCGCTAAATTAAGGGTTTTTTCACCCATGGCTTTAGCTTGCTTAAGTTTAATTTCGTTTTCAGTTGTAAACTCAATACGGGTATTGGCCTGCCATACCGTTTTAAGGTTATCTGATCCCATTAATAATTTGGTTAATGTACCCGCAGTGGCTTTAACACCTTTGATGATGTCGGTTTCCCATTTGTATTGGCCATGCGCGCCAATGGTTAAACCGCCTGTAGAGTGATCAGCCGTGATCACTAAAATAGTGTCTGGGTTTTTATCTACATAGGCTTTTGCCGTTTCGATTGATTTTGCAAAGTCGTCCATTTCAGCCATTGCGCAAGCAATGTCATTTGCGTGACCACACCAGTCAATTTGGCTGCCTTCAATCATCACAAAAAAGCCTCTATCGTTTTGCCCATCAAGCAAATCAAACGCTTTAGAGGTTAACTGTTTTAATCTCGTAGGGTTTTCATCTAGCGCAAAAGGTAATCCCTTAGGTGCGTATAGACCAATGGCAGGGATTTGTGTGATTTGACCTAAGTTTTTAATATCGTCGCCGTATTGATAACCTGCTTTTTTAAATTCGTCGACTAAGTTTCTGTCATCACGAATAAAATATTGAGTACCACCGCCTAACATTAAATCAACCGGTAATTTACCAGCAATTTTATTGTCAATGTAGTCGTTTGCGATGTCATCATAATTTCTTCTTGATTCATTATGTGCGGCAAAGCTTGCAGGTGTTGCATGGTTAATTTGTGATGTAGCCACTAACGCTGTTGTCATTCCTTGCTCTTTTGCAATTTCTAGCATGGTTTTAACCGGTTTTTTGGCCGTATCGACAGCGATTGCGCCATTATAACTTTTATGGCCGCTGCTAAGTGCGGTTGCACCTGCGGCACTGTCTGTTACATAAGTATGGTCATCAGGATAAGTGTGCGCCATGCCTTTCAACATAGTGTCGAAAACGGTTGTTTCTATTTCTTTTGTTGTAGGGTCATCTTTGTAATAACGATAAGCGGTAGTGAAAGCGGGACCCATGCCATCACCAATCATATAAATAACATTTTTAGGCGCTGTTTGAGCGAATGCTCCTGTTGTACATAAAAGCGCTAATAAGCCGAACTGTTTTTTCATTGTGTGTACCCTTTAAGTGTACTTATTTTAATAGCGACTAATATTGTATACCGATAGCAAGATAAATAAATGAATATGTTATGAAATCTCGAAATTTAAGTGTGTGTTCTATTAGTTCAGTTCTATTATTTGTGTATTAACTCTTGTATGTTATGGCCATAACCAAATAAAAAAGTTGAGGTTTGCGTTGCAACCATTTTCGGTAAAAGCTAATGACCTAGATATACACGGTATTAAATTTGGAGACGGTGAAGACGTCGTTATCGCTCTGCATGGCTGGCTAGATAATAGTGCTAGCTTTGTGCCTATGCTGAGTCGAGCTGCACCTTCGCAAACATGGTATTGCATTGATTTTCCAGGGCATGGACTGTCATCTTGGCGAAGCCCTCAGGCACATTACTACTTTATTGATTATGTGGATGATGTGTATGCATTAATCACAGCGCTTAAGTTAAAGAAGGTACACTTAGTTGGTCATTCTATGGGGGCTATGGTTGCAGGACTATTTGCTAGTTGTTTTAGTGAGTATGTAAAATCTGTTTCTTTTATTGAAGGTATAGGTTGTGTCACTACCGATAGCGATGAAGTGTGTTCTCAGCTAAGAAATGCCATACTAAACCGAGCAAGGCTTAGTACAAAAAAATCACGGGTATACACTTCAAAACAACAAATTTATCAAGCACGTGCAAAAACAACTGATTTAAATAATGAACAAATTGCATTGCTGATGGACAGAAACATAAAACAAATGCACAGTGGTTTTGAGCTAACTTGCGATCCTAAGCTTAAAAATCACTCAGGTTTTCGATTTGATGAAGCGCAATGTATTGGTGCAATAAAAGAATTAATTGCACCATGCCAATTAATATTAGGTGATAAAGGTTATCCATTTGTAAAACAAAATCTAGACAAGTATAGTAAATATTACAATAACTTGAGTGTAATAGATGTGCCTGGTGGGCATCATTGCCATATGCAAAGTAGTGGACTATGTTTTGAACACATTCACGCATTTATGGTGCAAAGTAGTGCATGTTAATTGTATATTACCGATAAATGTGGGATTATCTCTAAATTAGAGTATTTGCTCAATTGTGAAAGTGCCTTACTTAGATTAAGGTTAATAAAAATATAATTATAAACAGGGGCTAAGAGTGGAAAAAATCTGGCTTAAGCGCTACCCAGAAGGTATGCCTGAAACAATCGATCCTGAGCACTACAACTCGTTACTCGAAGTGTTTGAAAAAAGTTTTAATGATTACAAAGATTTACCTGCATTTACTAATATGGGTAAAACATTGTCATACAACGAAATTGACGCAGCAACAAAACGTGTTGCTGCTTATATTCAAAACGATTTAGGATTAAAAAAGGGCGATAAAGTCGCTGTTATGATGCCTAACTTGTTGCAAACCCCAATTGCTATATTAGGTATTCTACGCGCAGGGTGTGTGGTGGTTAACGTTAACCCGCTTTATACCGTTCGTGAGCTAGAGCACCAATTAAAAGATTCTGAAACATCAGCAATATTTATTCTTGCTAACTTTGCTGTCACGCTTGAAAAAGCACTGCCTAATACTGACGTTAAACACATTGTGGTTACGCAGGTTGGTGATATGATGGGTGGTCTTAAAAAGCATTTAGTTAATTTTGTGGTTAAGCATTTCAAAAAAATGGTACCAAGCTATACGTTGCCTAACACGATTAACTTTTGTGATTTATTAAAAGCTGATCTGAATGGCTATAAGCGCCCAGACGTTAACTTAAGCGATTTAGCATTTTTACAATACACAGGTGGTACAACTGGTGTTTCTAAAGGGGCAATGCTGAGCCACGGTAATATGGTGGGTAACCTTGAGCAAGTATCTGGTTGTTTAGATAACGTGCTTGAGCGTGGTAGAGAAGTGGTTATTACCGCACTACCGCTCTATCATATATTTGCATTAACAGCGAACTGTTTAGCATTTATGAAATACGGCGGCTTAAACGTTTTAATTACTAATCCACGTGATATGCCTGGATTTGTAAAAGAGCTTAGTCAGCATAAATTTACTGCTATTACAGGGGTGAACACTTTATTTAATGGCTTATTAAATACCCCTGGTTTCTCTGAGCTTGATTTTAGTCACCTTAAAATGTCATTAGGCGGCGGCATGGCAGTACAACGCCCTGTTGCAGAAAAATGGCAAAAGGTCACTAACAGCAAACTAATGGAAGGCTATGGCCTGACAGAATGTTCTCCTTTAGTCACAATTAGCCCGTATGATTTAGAAGCTTATAATGGCTCTATCGGTCTACCTGCGCCAAGTACTGACATTAAATTAATGCTCGATAACGGTGAAGAAGCTGCTAAAGGTGAGCCGGGTGAACTGTGGGTAAAAGGTCCGCAAGTAATGCTTGGTTACTATAATCGCCCTGATGCAACGGCTGAATGTTTAAAAGATGGCTGGTTTGCAACTGGTGATATTGCCACTTACGATGACGAAGGTTTTTTCTACATTGTTGATCGTAAAAAAGACATGATTATTGTTTCAGGCTTTAATGTTTTCCCAAATGAAATAGAAGAAGTGGTTGCCATGCATGAAGGCGTGCTTGAAGTGGCCGCGGTTGGTATCCCTCATGACATTAGTGGTGAACAAGTTAAAGTTTTTGTTGTGAAAAAAGACCCTTCTTTAACTGAAAAAGATATAATAAAACATTGTCGTGATAATTTAACTAATTACAAGGTTCCTAAACTCGTTGAGTTTAAGGATGAGTTACCCAAAACTAACGTGGGTAAAATTCTCAGAAGAGCCTTAAAAGATTAGCAACTATAAAAAAGCCGACATCAGTCGGCTTTTTTATTGTAGGAGACTCAGTGCACTACCAATTGATCCAAACCCAAAATGAGCTTAATACGTTTGTAGAACAAATTAAAAACAAACCCATTCTTGCTATTGATACCGAGTTTATGCGCCGCCGTACTTTGTATCCAGAAGTTGCACTTATTCAAGTTTATGATGGCGAACATTTAGCGCTTATTGACCCGCTTGCCGAGCTTTCCTTGTTTGATTTTTGGCAAATACTTAAAGATCCTAAAGTGCTAAAAGTACTCCATTCACCCTCAGAAGATATTGAAGTTTTTCAAAAGTACGCAGGATTTGTTCCTTATCCTTTATTCGATACCCAGTTTGCACTTCAGCTATTAGGTGAGGGAAACTGTATGGGCTTTGCCTTAATGGTGAAAACATTATTGAATATTGAGATTGATAAAAGCGAATCGCGCACTAATTGGTTACAACGCCCCCTTACCCAAAAGCAACTTGAATACGCTGCTGCTGATACGTATCACCTGCTGCCTTGTTTTGAGTTAATTATAGATAGCATTAAAGCCGCTGATTTATTTGATATTGTGATCAATGAAAGTGAATTAGTTGCCAATAAACGTGCTTTTCAAATTCCGGATGAGCTACTTTACAAAGAAATTAAAAATGCATGGCAACTTAAGCCGCATGAACTAGCGGTACTTAAAGAGTTAGCAGTATGGCGTCGAAATAAAGCTATTCGTAAAAATCTAGCGCTTAATTTTGTGCTTAAAGAGCACAATATGACCGAAATTGCCAAACGAGGCCCTTCAAGTTTAAATGCTCTGAGACAAATTCCTGGGGTAGAACCCATTGAAGTGAATCGTTCTGGGGTTGAAATTTTAAAGTGTATTGAGCAGGCCAAAGCCATTCCAGCTGAGCAACACCCACAAGTATTAAAGCGATTAATTGATTTTCCTACCTATAAAAAAGTAGCGAAGGAGATCAAACAAAAAATTACTAAAGTTGCTAAAGAGCATAACATTCCAGAAGACGTTATGGCCTCTAAAAAGCAAATAAATCAGCTAATTAGTTGGAACTGGAAATTAACTGCTCAGCAAAAAGAAAAACACATAAAACCAGATTTACTCAGCTCATGGCGATATGATTTTGTTAAAGATGCGCTAAAAGAGTGGGATAATTAAAGTATTAAATAGCTTGATGTAAAAAATAAAAAGGGCGCTTAGCGCCCTTTTTTATTATTTCTTTTCTTCGTCAGGTAATGTGACATTGAGCTCGAGTACCGCTAAATCGTCTTCATTTTGATCAAACTGAACTTGAACCGCATCGGCGCCTACATTAACGTACTTACGAATGACATCAAGAATATCTTGCTTTAATTGTGGCAAGTAATCTGGTGTTCCACGCTGAGAACGCTCGTGCGCGACAATGATCTGCAATCGCTCTTTTGCTAATGACGCACTGTTTTTCTTTTCTGAGCGGAAGTAGTCAAGTAAAGACACATTAACCTCCAAATATCCGTTTGAATAAACCCTTTTTCTCTACATCTAAAAATCTAAATTCAACCGTTTCGCCTAATAAACGACTGATCGCATCAGCATAAGCTTGACCTGCGTCTGATTCGCTATCAAGAATTACCGGTTGTCCAGAGTTTGATGCACTAAGCACTGCTTGAGATTCAGGAATGACACCTAGTAAGTCGATGGCTAGGATGTCCTGGATATCTTCAACAGATAGCATTTCACCTTTTGATACACGATCTGGATTATAGCGTGTTATTAGCAAATGCTCTTTAATGTTTTCTAATCCTTCTTCGGCACGTTTCGATTTACTATGTAAAATGCCTAGAATACGATCCGAATCTCGTACTGACGAGACTTCAGGGTTGGTTGTAACTATCGCTTCATCAGCGAAGTACATCGCCATCATAGCTCCGGCTTCAATACCTGCAGGAGAATCACAAACAATATAGTCAAAGTCTTCTTTTAACTCGTTCAATACGCGTTCAACACCATCACGGGTGAGTGCGTCTTTATCGCGAGTTTGTGAAGCAGGAAGTAAAAATAACTTTTCTACACGTTTGTCTTTTATGAGTGCTTGATTAAGGTTAGCTTCGCCATTGATCACATTAACAAAGTCATACACTACGCGACGTTCACAACCCATGATGAGGTCTAAATTACGTAAGCCGATATCAAAATCGATGATAACAGTTTTGTAGCCTTTTAATGCTAAGCCTGTACCAATTGCTGCGCTTGATGTTGTTTTACCAACACCCCCTTTACCCGAGGTAACGACAATTATTTTTGCCATGAGATTTATCCTTTAACCAAAGCTGAAATTTCTAAAGATTCATTTTTTTGTTGTATTTGAACTGCGTTACCCCAGTGTTCACCTTGCAGTGAGTCACTGATCCAGTAATTACCATTGATTGAAACGAGTTCTGCTTCTAATTTATTACAAAATATGTATGCGTTTTCGAGCCCTTTTGCGCCGGCAATTGCACGCCCTCGTAGGGTTCCGTAAATATGTACATTGCCATCGGCAATCACTTCTGCGCCATGGCTTACCGCGCCTAACACCACCAAGTCGCGGTCTTTGGCGTAAACTTGTTGGCCTGAGCGCACCGCACCATTAATAATTTGCGCTGGTAAATACACGGTTTTTTCTACAACCGAAGTATTTGGCTCTACTCTTGCGGGTTCACTCTTAACGTCTTGTGAATAGTTTAAAACAGATAACCCTGCGGCTTTTGCCTGTTTATGCTGTTCATCCGAACCATTACATACACCTACAGCATTAAAGCTCATGCGTTCAATAAGCGATTTTAAGTGAACAAAGTCGATTGCGCTGTTTTTTACTTCAATTAAATTGACGACAATGGGGGCACCCTCAAAGAACTTTGGGGCTTGGGCAATTTTTACATACAGTTGTTCTGCTAAAAGGTTAATATCAGTACTATAAAGATGTAAAACTGATAACGTAAAAAGGTTGCCTTTTAGCTCAAAAATTTGGTCCGACATAGATGCTCAACTGGATTGTCTAGTTAGCATGTAACTTTATATAAACCTAGGCTGAACAAGGCTTTTATTACAGTTTCCACACTAATTTTTATAACTTATTATTATTGCCATGTTATAGTGTGTAGCACTGTTAAGCAAGATTTTATAGGGCCATAATGCTAACTGCGGTATATAAAAGTAAGAAAAAAGCAGATACTTTCTTATTTATTGAAAAAAGAGACGATTTTAGTAAAGTTCCGGAACCTTTAATGGCCATGTTTGGTCAACCTCAGTACGTGATGATCATTAACTTAGCGAAGCGGACTCAATTAGGCGTAGCGGATTTAGACACTTTAAAACAGTCGCTTAGCGACCAAGGCTATTATTTACAAATTCCGCCACCAGAGGAAAACTTGCTAAGTCAATTAAGAAAACAAAATGGAGCAGATAGTGATTAAAAAATTAGCGGTTGTATTGTGTGGTGTGTGTTTAAGCTCATCGGTGATGGCAAAAACACAAGCTGAGTTTCAACAATATCTTACTAATTTAAAGCAAGAGGCAATAGCAAAAGGCTACGATACTCAGTTAATTGAGCAAGCATTTGCCACTGCATCTTATAAAGAAAAAGTCATTTCAGCAGACAAAAACCAGCCAGAAGTAAAAGAAACGCTGGAAACGTATTTACCAAAACGAGTACCGCAATGGAAAATAGATCGTGCGCGTAAATTGTATAAAGAAAACCAAGAAGTCTTGGAAAAAGTAGCAAAAGACTTTGGTGTTCAAGCGCGTTTTATTGTGGCTATTTGGGGTTTAGAAAGCAATTTTGGCGCTATTCAAGGCGGCCACAATGTTATTTCATCCTTAGTAACTTTAGCATTTGATGGACGTCGTGAAGCGTTATACAAACGCCAATTGTGGGCAGCACTGGATATATTAAAGTCGGGTCATATCACGCTTGATAAATTTAAAGGCTCATGGGCGGGTGCTATGGGTCAAACCCAATTTATGCCAACCTCATTTAATGCCTACGCCGTTGATTACAACAACGATGGCCGCAAAGATATTTGGACAACCAAAGAAGACGCGTTTGCTTCAATTGCAAATTACTTAAAGCAAGAGGGTTGGAATGATAATTTAACCTGGGGTCGCCAGGTACAATTGCCCGCTGATTTTGATAAGCAGTATATATTAAAGCGCGGTACTAAAACCCGAAAGCAATGGCTAGAGTACTGGGATAAATCAGAGCGCTCTTTAGCAGATTGGCAAGCATTAGGTGTTCGTCGTGTTGATGGCAGTGATTTACCTACGGTTGCTGTAGATGCAGCACTGGTGATGCCGGATGATATAAATGGACGCATGTATTTAGCATACGATAACTACAAAGTATTTATGCACTGGAATCGTTCATACTACTTTGCAACCAGCGTAGGTTATTTGTCAGATAGAATTGCTTACCCAAAAATTTAAGCTAAAGAGAATAACTAAAAAGCCGCTCATTGCGGCTTTTTTTAATGGTTTATTGCTCTTTTTTGAATATTTTATCTTTGAGGTCAATGACTTTGCCAATGCCTGAACCTAGCTTCATTAGTTTGTTGAGCTGCTCTGGGGTTAAGCGCTGTAACTCTGACGACCATTTAGTCACCGTTTCAAGTAAGTTATGAATTTCGCCCATTTGTTTTTGTGCATAAATTTCATCGTCGTTACTTGCTTCATCTAATAAGTTATCTCTGAGTAAGCTAAGCGTAGGTTCTACTTCACGCTTTTTACGTTCTTCAAACACGCGATTAGCCATATCCCAAATATCGCCTGCAGGTGCATAGTATTCTTTTCTATCTCCTGGGATATGCATTACCTTGATCAGCTGCCAAGATTGTAATTCTTTAATTCCCATACTTACGTTACCGCGTGAAATACTCAGTGCATCTGCGATTTGGTTTGCCGTCATTGGATCTTTGGTAATAATAAGTAATCCGCACATTTGGCCGATTGTACGATTAAATCCCCAGCGGCTGCCCATCTCGCCACAATGCATTACAAAGGCAAAGTTTTTTTCTGATAATGTCATTGTTACAAGTTTCAAAAATAAATGAAATCTATGCTAGCACGCTGGTTAAGTATGGCAAGCGTTTAGCTTGGATAAAAAACCACGTTTTACGACTAATGATTGATATAGATTAATATTTAAGCATTTATAGTGGGTTATGTTGCGGGTATGCAACATGACATTGTTGTTTAACGCCTTTGTTAAATAGCATAATTTTTTATAAACGATGGAATGACTATGAAAGCAGCAATAAATACAGAATATAAAGGCAAGTTAGAAATCACCGATTTACCAATCCCAGAGGTAGGTCCTAACGATGTGCTGGTTAAAATAGCCGCTTGTGGTGTATGTCACACCGATTTACATGCGTGTCATGGCGATTGGCCGGTAAAACCAAAAATGCCATTGGTACCAGGTCACGAAGGCGTGGGTGTAATAGAAAAACTAGGCAGTAATATTAAACATTTAGAAGTGGGCGACCGAGTGGGTGTACCTTGGTTGTATAGCGCCTGTGGCCATTGTGAATTTTGTTTAGATGGACGTGAAACCCTGTGTTTATCGCAACATAATACCGGTTACTCAATTGACGGTGGTTATGCAGAATATTGTTTAGCACATGGTGATTACATCATCAAAATACCGGAAGGATTAGGCTTTGCTGAAGCTGCCCCGTTATTCTGTGCCGGCGTAACAACGTATAAAGCATTAAAAGTATCAGATGCAAAACCGGGTCAATGGGTTGTTATTGTTGGTGTGGGCGGTTTAGGTCACTTAGCGGTGCAATATGCAAAAGCAATGGGCTTTAATGTTATTGCTGTAGATACAGGCAAAGAAAAAATGGCCCTAGCTAAAGAGTTAGGCGCTGATATTACGCTTGATTTTAAAGAAGTGGTGCCAAGTGAGGCTATTTTTGAGCAAGTAGGTGGGGCGCACGCTGTTGTTTGTACCGCAGTATCAAAACCTGGGTTTGAACAAGCGTATAAAAGTGTTCGCCGTGGGGGTAAATGTGTATTAGTTGGTTTACCACCAGAAGATATGCCATTGCCAATTTTTGATACCGTATTGAATGGTGTTTCAGTAGTAGGTTCTATTGTAGGTACGCGTAAAGACTTACAAGAATGCCTTGAATTTGCCGCACAAGGTAAAGTAAAAGCCATCATTGAAAAGAAAAAACTCGAAGATATTAATGAAATTTTCGATGACATGCTCAAAGGCGAAATTAACGGCCGTATAGTTGTTACAATCTAACTATACCAAAATATAGTGCGCACAAACCAACCTGGCTTGTGCGCATTGTATGCTATAGCATATAACTAAAGCTTAACTTTGCATTTCTTTCCTCACCTGGCATACCGCCTAAAAACATGGCTTTAGAATAGTATTTTTTATTAAACAGGTTATTAATGTTTAATTGTATTCGCCAGTTGTCTGCTTTATAGCTAACTGCAGCATCATACACGGTATAAGCAGGTACGTAGCCGTTATCAATACCGAACGAACTTGAGTTAGTACTGCGCTTATCAACAAACGTTAAGCCTGCGCTTAAATCTACTGCGTGAGGTAATTCAAATAACGCCGCAGAGTAAGTTACCCATGAGCTAGCAGTTACATAAGGCACGCCTTTTTGGCGAGTATCAAAGCTTGTGCTGTTTGGGTTAGTTTTATCTCTAGCATCTTGATAAACACCGTTGATGTTAACTTTCCATTGATCGTTCAAATACGCATTTAAGTCAATTTCTACACCTTTGGTTTGTTCTTCACCATCAAAGAAGCTCTCCACTACGTTTGGTGCAGACACGCCTGCTTCATAAAGTGGGTTGGCGTACTCTAGGTTTGTACGTGCACTTTCAAATACTACAATTGAAGCCAGTAATTGGTCATCAAACGCTTTAAAACGAAATCCTAAATCGTTACTAACAGATTCTGAGTCTTCTCTATCGGCTTCATTACCAGCAACAGAGCCAAGTACACTGTAGGCAGTACGACCTTTTGAGTGATTTAAAAATAAAGCCATGTCAGCGCTTAATTGATAAGTAGCCCCTAAATTGTACGTTAAACCGCTATCTGAGGTGTTTGCCTCTGGCGTTGGGTTTGCGCGGCTTTGACTATAACGTGGGTCAACACCAAAATGCTCGTAACTTTGTTTTATACGATTATGAGCAATCCCAATACGGGTGGTGATTTTATCGTTGATGTAGGCAACATGCTGAAGGCCTAAACCCCATGCTTGTACTTTTTTATTATAATCGCTGGTTTTAAGCGGATCGTAATCATTAAATTCACCTGTAGGCCAATTTGGCTGACGCATATCAAAAATATACGGCAGTGCGCCTTGGTAAATAACTTCACCAGCTTTGTTTTTAATGACTTTATCAGCATCGTAAATAGAATATTGTTTAAAACGAATATCACGGTCTTCATAGTTGGCATTAACCAGTAATTCGTTTTCTATGTTACCGAGTATAAAGTCATAACGTAAATCTAAAAAGTATTGCCATGATTTTTCATCCGCTTCTACTTGGCGGTACTCTTGGCGTCTGGCTGCAAAAGGGTATAACACGTCATCAACAACTAGCGGTGCGCGTGGGTCTTGGTTGATCACGCCGTTACGTTTCCAGTAAACGTAGTTGTAAGCACCTGTTTGGCGGGCAAAACTTGAGGTGTAATTACGGTACTGTAGTTGTTGATTAACAAATAAATCATCACTAATGTAATAATTATGGGCTAATTTAAAACGCAGCTCTTCACCTTCGTTATCCTTTGCCATCGGTGATATTATGCCATTGGTGCCAAAGTTAAAGGTTGTTAAACCATCATTGCTTGCCAAAGAGTTAGCTAGTTCATTTCGTTGTGCTTCACTCAATTGTAAGCCACTTGCTGTAGGGTCATTCACTAAATCGGCGCCTGATACTTCACCTGCAGTTAAACCGTTTACCGATTCACTGTTAAAAATACGAATAGGATGGCCGATAGAATCCACAGCAATGGCGTCCTTGATATAGGCTCCCGATAACACAAACGCATGTTGATCATTTAGTACATATTTTATAGACGAATAAATTTCATCACGTTGTTCTTTTAAATCACGAAAGCCATCGCTAGAGGCGGTTTTTGCCATGACTCGATAAGCTAAGTCGTCTGTTATTGCATTGGTGCTATCGAGTGCCAGTGAATAACTATCCCACTGACCAATATCCATTTCTAAGGTATGTTGTTCGTTAAACTGTGGCTTTTTTTCAATCAGGTTAATCACACCACCAGCACTGCCCATGCCATATAAACCAGTTGCTGGGCCTTTTAATACTTCAATTGATTCAACATTGGTTAAAGAACGCGTTGGATTAAAGGTATTGCCTAATCCTGCACCACCGTACATGCCATCATAGGTATAATTAGCACCTAAACCACGAATTACTAAATTATCACCAATGCCATAGTTGTTACCGGCTTGCGTTAAACCACTTACATTACGGATCACATCTTGTAAACTATCAATACCTTGCGATGCAATTAGCGCTTTATCAACAATGACCACGGGTGCAGGGGTTTCCATTAGTGACATATCAGATTTAGTGGCCAAACCTGAGCTCATTACCACTCGGTTTTGTTGCTCGTAAACACTAATACGTTCAATATCGGAATTAACTTGTGACTCGTTTGCCAATGCCAAGTGCGCGTTTAAGCACGCGAGTGTGAGTAGTGAGTATTGAAACCTTTTCATAGAGTGATAATCATTCGCATTTGTTAATTTGCGTGAATGATAATAGTTATCATTTTAAAATAAAATAAAAAGTTCAAACTTTTTTACTTTAATGGGTGTGTTTGCTTGATAGTTATACAATGTGATTTAAAAACAATCACATTTAAAAATATTAACGGGGTATTGCAGTCCCTAGTTGGCTTTACCAAGAGAGAATTTAAATAAAGTATTGATGATTAAATGGGCAGTTTAGCTACATTAGCTAAAAAATTGTTAAGGTTGAGCTAAGCTCAACCTTATAAAGATGTATTGGGTTTACTGCTTATAAACGACACCGGCTTTCATTACAAAAGGAATACGCTCTAGTGTAGAAATATTTTTAAGTGGGTTAGCACTCACCGCTATAATATCAGCAGCAAAACCAGTTTTAATTTGCCCCAGTTGTGAATCTGCCTTTAGTAATTTAGCACTATTAATGGTCGCGGCTTGAATAGCTTGTAATTCACTCATACCAAATTCAACCATTCGCGAGAATTGTTTTGCATTATCACCATGTGGATAAATAGCCGCATCAGTACCAAATACCATGTTAACCCCAGCTTCAACGGCGCGTTTAAAGCTGTCTCTTTGCTTTTTAGAAACAAGGCGTTCTTTATTTAGGTTCTCTTCATCAACCCCATTTTGCTCACCAAAGCTGAGCGTATACTCGGTATTATAAATATCCATAGATAGCCAAGTACCGTGCTTTAAAGCAAGCTCAATCGCTTCATCGTCTAAAAAGCTAGCATGCTCTACGCTGTCTACACCGGCTTTAATGGCTGTTTTAATGCCGTTAGTGCCGTGTGCGTGAGCCGCAACAGGTAATTCACGCATGTGCGCTTCATCCACAATGGCTTTCATTTCTTCAAATGCGTATTGTTGTATGCCTACCTTTGTTCCTTTAGAAAATACCCCTCCAGTTGCACATAATTTAATTGCATTAGCGCCATATTTAATATTTTCACGTACTTTAATACGCACAGCCCACGGACCATCAGCAACACCCGAGGCGGTATATTTCATTTCTGGAGGCAAACGATTATTGTCACAGTGCCCACCAGTAATCCCCAAAGAAGGACCTGCAGCCCAGATGCGAGGGCCAATAATATCGCCCGCATTAATGCCATCGCGAACCGCAATAACACTAAAGCCTTCTGCACCTAGGTTACGCACCGTGGTAAAGCCGGCTTCTAGTGTTTTTTTAGCAAAGTAACTGGCTTTAATAGCCATACGCGGTACTGATTGGCCTATACGTTCACTGCGCGAAACGGTTGGATCGCTGGTTAAATGCACATGCATATCCATCAACCCCGGCATTACGGTGAGTTCAGGTAGGTTAATTAGTTCATGATTACTGGTAAGCGCTGGCTTTTTATTAAATTGAATTTGGCTTATTACACCCTCGTCAATCGCGATTAACGGATTAGCTTTTAACTCTCCAGTTTTTACATCAAGCAAAGCTTTGGCCGATATATAGGTGGTTGCCAGTGTACTTGCGCTGGTTAAGCTCAGTAATGCGATTGATGTAGTTAGTAAATGTTTTTTTATTTTGATCATTTTTATTATTTAATTATTTAAATTTACCTGAATGTAGCAATCATTAGCTATTGAGTAAATTATTTAGCGACGAATCCCACTCACCGTAATTGCTTTATTTAAGGCATTTAAAACCGCATAATTGGCGGGTAAAAACTAACAAGGATCTTTATGAAAGTTATTAAAATAGCACTGGTTGCCAGTAGCGTTATGTTTGCCTTAAGTGGTTGTATGAGCACCAGCTCACAATTAAACACCAATCAGCCAGTCGCGCCTGTAATAAGCGAGTTATCAGCCGAGCAACAGTTGGATGTGCTCGTTGCACAGTACTACGATGAGTCATTAACCTTTAATCCCTTAAGCGCCACTTATAACGGTCGCCATGAATTCGATGATCAATTCTTGCCGGTGATATCGCAGGCTAATCGTGATAAAAAAACTGCTTTTTATAAAAAATATCAACAACGTTTAACGCTAATCGATGAATCACAATTAACAGGGCAGGCGCTACTTAACTTTGAAGTATTATCGCGAGATTTAGCCCTGAAGCTTGAGGGCATGCAATATAAAGATTATTTGTTACCGATTAACCAAATGTCGGGAGCACATAATACCTTTGCTGGATTTGGTTCAGGGCAAAGTGCACAGCCCTTTAATATTGTTGCCGACTATGAGCAATTTATTAAACGTGCTGATGGTTTTGTGAAATGGTTAGCCAGTGTTGAACAATCAATGGCGCAAGGTGTTAAACAAGGCGTGGTATTGCCTATGCCATTGGCTAAAAAATTATTGCCTCAGTTTAAAGTGCACGTAGTAACTAACGCAGAAGATTCATTATTTTATTCACCAATAAAGGCCATGCCCGACTCATTTTCTAATGCACAAAAACAGCAACTCACTGAGCAGTATAAAACGCTTATTTTAGATAAATTAGTGCCCGCTTATCAGCGTATGAGTGAGTTTTTACTCAACAACTATATTCCTCATGCTCGTGATTCTGTTGGTTATGCTGATTTACCTAATGGTAAAGCGTGGTACGAATATCAAATTAAGAAAAACACCACGTTGAGTTTATCAGCAGATGAAATTCATGACATTGGCTTAAGTGAAGTGTCTCGAATTTTAAGTGAAATGAAAACGGTTAAAAATACCGTGGGATTTAAAGGTGATTTAGCATCGTTTTTTGATCATTTACGTGACTCAGATGAGTTTTATTATAAAACAGCCGATGAGTTAATTGCCGCCTATGAAGATATTAAACTAAAAATAGATGCGCGTTTACCGCGCTTGTTTAATATTGAGCCTAAGGCACCTTACATTGTTAAAGCAGTAGAAGCGTATCGTGCGCAATCGGCAGCAGGGGCATCTTATGCTGGGCCTGCACCAGATGGTTCTCGTCCGGGTATCTTTTACATTAATGCTTACAACTTAAAAGCGCAGCCTAAATTTTTACTTGAAACGCTGTCTATTCATGAAGCAGCACCAGGTCATCACTTTCAAATTGCACTGCAACAAGAAGTGGAAAGCCTGCCCGATTTTCGTAAATTTGGCGGCTACACTGTGTTTGCTGAGGGCTGGGCATTATACGCAGAGAGTCTTGGCAAAGAGCTTGGCTTATTTACCGACCCGTATATGTGGTATGGGCGTCTTAACGATGAGCAGCTAAGAGCTATGCGTTTAGTGCTTGATACAGGCTTTCATGCCAAAGGGTGGACACGTCAACAAGGCATTGACTACATGTTAGCAAACTCTTCAATGGCAAAAAGCGATGTTATTGCTGAGGTTGAGCGTTATATTGCATGGCCTGGGCAAGCATTATCGTACAAATTGGGTGAGTTTAAAATTAAAGAGCTCAGAGATTACGCCCACCAGCAGTTAGGTGAGCAATTTGATATTAAAGCCTTTCATACGCAAATATTAATAGATGGCGCATTGCCTATGCCTATCTTAGAGCAAAAAATTAAACGTTGGGTTAAATCTCAGCAGTAACATAATCGCGCAAAGTCATTATTTGAACTGGGATTGGCTTTGCGCGCTTTGCTGCAATACGTTAGAATGCGCGCTCTTAAAAGGCGCGAGAACACCATGTTTGATCAACAATTAGCAAAAACCCAATTTTGGCTTAGCAAAAGTCTCAATGAAATGAACCAGCAAGAATGGGAAGCCATTTGTGACGGATGCGGAAAGTGTTGTTTAAACACCTTTATTGACAGCGAAGACGAAGATGACTTTACCGCCACTGATCAGCTAAGAGAAGGTGAGCAACTTATATTTACCAATATTGTTTGCCAATACCTTGATAACGCAACCTGTGGCTGTAGTGAATACGAAAACCGCCAAACCTTAGTGCCTTCTTGCGTTAAGCTTACCAAAGAAAACCTCAAAGACATTTTCTTTATGCCGCAAAGCTGCAGCTATCGCCGACTTCACGAAGGACGTGGATTAGCAACGTGGCATCCGTTACTTAATAACGGCGATAAAACTAAAATGCACGAGCTAAACATTTCTGTTAAAGATAAAACCGTAAAAGACTGTGACGTAAAGCTAGAAGATTTTGATTTGTATATAGCCGAGTGGCCAACCAAGGATTGCAACTAATGAGTAAATTACAAGCAAGTATTGGTTTAATTAATCCTAAAAGCCCGACCAACGTGGGGGGCGTATTACGCGCCGCAGGCTGTTATGACGCACAGCAGGTTTTTTTTACTGGCAACCGTTATTTAAACGCACAGAAATTTCATACCGATACTAAAAATGTAGTGCAACGTATTCCATTAACCGCCACTGATAATTTAGCATCAAGTAAACCTGAAGGTGCTAAAGTGGTGGTGATAGAGCTAATAGAAGGGGCGACTCCCTTGCCTGAGTTTACCCACCCTGAGAACGCATTTTATGTGTTTGGTCCAGAGGATGGTTCAGTGCCAAAAGACGTTTTAAAATGGTGTGATGAAGTTGTTTATATTCCAACCATAGGCTGTATGAATTTAGCAGCAACCTGTAATGTTGTTCTTTATGACCGGCTCGCCAAGCTTGGCGGTATTCAAAGTAGTGATGAAACCATTATCACTTCACGCGATACCAATAATAAAATGAAATGGCAAAAACAACCTTAAACATATTTTTTGTTTAAGGTTTATCCCTTGCTAAATGTAAAATAAAGTAACTAGTTAACTTAAAAAATAAGCAATTCGTCTTTTTTAGACACTATAAATGTAAAACTATGTAATTATATTAAAAAATTATAATTATAAGAGCTTATTATTTATGTTGTTCTTGCACCATGTGATTAGGTGTTACTTGGTTGTTACATTGATATATATACTCAGTGCCTGCACCAGCAAACCTGCAAAATTAGATCCCCTCGTTGCTAATACTGGTCAACCATTATCTAGCGTGGCTCAATCAACCGATGTTATTTTCTATGATCTTAAGTTAGCCGTTTTTCCAGAAGAAAAGCAGATAGCCGGCACAGGGAAAACAGTATTTCGGGTCGTTAAAGAAACTCAGCAAATTGAACTAAAACTCGATAGTCGCTTTAGTATAAACACAGTAACAGTTGCTGATAAGAAAGCCGACTTTATCCATTCTCGTGGTGTGATCACGATTAACTTATATGAAAAAAAATACCCGGGAGAAGTGGTTGAAGTTGCCATTAACTATTCAGGCAAGCCACATATTGCGCTTAACCCTCCATGGAGTGGTGGTTTTGTATTTAGTGAAACAAACGATGGTAAACCTTGGATAGCAACAGCGGTGCAAGGTGAGGGCTGTGATTTATTTTGGCCTTGTAAAGATCACTTTAGTGACAAAGCCGATAGTATGCGTATACGGGTAACGGTACCCACTGGATTGTATGTTGCCAGTAACGGGGTACTAAAAAATGTAACTGTATTACAAAACAAGACTACCGAGTTTGATTGGTTTTTATCTGAGCCTGCGAGTGATTACAACATTGCGCTGAATATTGGCCCATTTGAGCGCATTCAACAGCAATATACCAGTATAAATGGTACTAACATTCCTGTGGAATTTTGGGTGTTACCTGAAAATAGGCAAAAAGCCAGTAATTTGCTCACCAACGATGTTTATCAACAAATGGCATTTTTTGAATCTGTGTTAGGTCCATATCCTTGGGGGCAACAAAAACTTGGCTTTGTAGAAACGCCTCATTTAGGCATGGAACATCAAACGATAAATGCTTATGGCAAAGGGTACACTCGCGACCCTAGTGGTTATGATTGGCTTATTCAGCATGAATTAGCGCATGAGTGGTTTGGTAATTTAATGACACATGAGCAATTGAATGATGCGTGGTTACATGAAGGTTTTGGCTTTTACATGCAACCGTCTTACAGTTTATATACCTTTGGTGAGGCCGCTTATAACCATGCAATGTATAAAGCCTATTTAGGTATAAAAAACTGCCAACCTATTGTTAAAGAAGGTGAATTAAGCTCAAAAGAAGCTTTTAACTCAGATATTTATGGTAAAGGAGGCTGGACATTACACACTTTGCGTTGGTTAATTGGTGATGAGTTATTTTGGCAAGCAACACGCGAGTTAATCTACGGGAGTAGCGACACGAAAAGCCTCAGTTACCCAATTCAATCCCGATATCGCAACACGCAGCAGTTCATTGATATTGTTAATCGCATTACAAAAAAAGACTATAACTGGCTATTTGATGTGTATTTAAAACAAGCTTCATTGCCAACACTAACCATGAAACGTCAAAATAACGTGGCCAATTTATATTGGAGCAAAAGTGAAAAAGATGCGACGCCTTTTAAAATGCCAGTACCCATTTCAATTAATGGCCAGCTTCAAGTTTATATACCAATTGAAGGAGTCATTACCATTAAAGCTAAACCTGTTGATCATATTATTGTAGATCCACAGATGAAGGTACTTCGGCAATTACCGATCACAAGCCAGTGCCAACAAGATGAATAATTTAGGTAAAGCGTTACTATGGGGATAAAATTTATCCCCATAGTGCTTTTAAACACTTATTTATCTGGGCTCTGCTAGTCTAAAAATTAAACGCACTGTGGCAAAGTCATCCTTGAAAGAACTAGTTATTTATTATTATTTTTGTTCTTTAATTTCATTGAAGTCATATTTGCTAAGACATTCAGTTAAAAATTTGTTAAAAAGACACTGATAATAATGATTAATACTTAAGGTACTTATGTTTAGCTCGCTTAAATTCACCTCCAAAATCACCATTGCTGCATCATTAGTGTTAGTTTTAGTGTTAGGTGTTTTCACCATAAATAATTATTTTTCAATGCGGCATCAAACTCAAGAGCAGTTATCGCTAGTACTAGAGCAAAACTCTGAGTCTGTCTCTAAAAATATTGCAAGCTGGCTAAATAATAAATTAGCGATTGTGATCTCTATCGCAAAAACATACCAAGATGACGATGCCAAGTCTTTAACGCTTTCGCAATTAAATACCGCTGAGCTTGCGGGGGATTTTAAAAATACCTACATAGGTAAATCATCGGGTACATTTATTTTAAATGATCAGAGTGTTGTACTCCCCAGCGATTTTGATGCGACAAGTCGCCCTTGGTATAAATTAGTAGAAAATAAAACAACAACGGCTTTTACAACGCCTTATATCGATGTAACGACCAACGAACTGACAATTTCAGCCGTTGCCCCTATTAATAGTAATGGTCAATTTAAAGGGGTAGCGGGGGCAGATATTGATATGCAAACCATCGCTGAAATTATTGGAGATATTGATTTTTTAGGACTCGGTTATGGTTTTTTGCTTGATAATAAAGGGCAAATATTAAGTCACCCTGATAGTAAATTAAATTCAAAAACAGTCGCTGACTTAATTGGTAAAAATGCACCGTTAGCAAGAGAATTCACCGAGTATCAAGTAGCAGGTGAAACCTCGCTGGTATCCTTTACTAAAATTCGTGGTATTGAAAACGTTGATTGGTATTTAGGTGTAGTGGTCAATAAAGATAAAGCGTATTCAAGTGTTTCTTCGTTTGGGCAAAAGGCAATTGTATTTTTAATTATTGGTATTTTAGTGATTGTTGCGTCACTGGAATTTTTACTGCGTTATTTGATGCGCCCTATGTATCGTCTCAATGATGCCATTAGAGATATAGCGCAAGGTGAGGGCGATTTAACCTGTCGGTTAAGCGTTGAAAACGATGACGAATTTGGTCAATTGAGCAATTCGTTTAATATTTTTATAGAAAAAATCCAAAATTCAATAATTCAGGTTAAATCTTCAACGCAGTTACTGGAAACGGCAGTTGCTAAATTGGTTACGCAGACAGACTCAACATTAACTATGTATGACGACCAAAGTGAGCGCACCAATAGTGTGGCATCGGCAATCAACCAGTTTTCAGCCACCTCAACAGAAATTTCAACCAGCGCCAGTAATGCCTCGACGCTTGCCAAAGATGCAGATCAATACTGTGCTAAGAATCAACAGACCCTCACAAACAACGTTTCAAGTATTCATCAACTGTCACAAAATATAGAGCAAGCGCAAGAAACCATAAATAGTTTAGACTCGCATACCGCTAATATAGGAAATGTACTGGCAGTAATAAAAGGGGTGAGTGAGCAAACCAATTTGCTGGCTTTAAATGCGGCGATAGAAGCGGCTCGTGCTGGTGAAGCGGGAAGAGGATTTGCGGTTGTTGCCGATGAAGTAAGGCAACTAGCACAGCGTACTCAGCAATCAACCCAAGAAATAGAAAACACCGTCATTGAATTACAAAAAGGTTCAAGCTCTGCCGTTGAGCTTATGAAAACCAGTTTAGAAGAAAGTGAAAAAAGTGTTCAGCAAGCGGATGCGGTTGGCGATGTAATGAAACAAATAATTAGTGCGATTAAGCAAATAACCGACGCCAATCATAGTGTCGCTAATGCTACGGATGAGCAAAACCAAGTGGTTAAGTCATTACATAGCGATATTCACGTTATCAGCGACTTATCGATTCAAGGCCAATCAAACCTAAATCTTACTTTGGAAGAGTGTACCAAACTTAAGCATCAATTTAGTGACTTAGAGCGCATGGTTAAAAAATTCAAAGTATGATCAGTAAAACAAAAATAAATAAGCCAAGCTGGCTCAATTTAATCAATATTGACAGCGTTTATAGCTTTGATAAACAACGCCAAGTATTTTCGTTATTTACCATGATAGCGATTGCCTTGGTGTTAATTACCTATTTAGTAATTGCCAATCATCACGTGTATGCACCAATCCTTACTATTGCGTTAATTGTGGTTAACGTAACGATTGTAGGGTGTATTATTTATTTTATGAAAACAAAGCAGATTGATGCAATCGCCCTCATCACTTTAGTGATTGTATTTGTGATGTGCTTAGCTTTGGTATACACCGGCGGTAAAGAAAACACTGCTTTATATTGGCTAATGTTTTATCCCGTTGCTGCATTTGCCATACTGGGTGTGAAGTTTGGCGCCTGGTTAAGCAGTGCCATGTTATTGAGCTGTATTGTTATGTTGTATGGCCCTGATATGGGGCAAGTTATTTATGGCGCGGTAGAAAAGACCCGTTTTGTTGCTGCATTTTCGCTGGTGTTAGTGTTTTCGTTTATAGGTGAATATTTTCGTCACCGCAGTCATTTAGCAATTGCTGATATCACCTTAGAGCAAAAACAGCATGCTCATACCGATCAGCTTACCGGGGCGCCTAATCGTCGCTTTATTACCTCACATTTTTTAAAGCTAGCAGCTTCAAGGCCAGAACATTATTTGCCGCTGTCTATTTTACTCATTGATTTAGATAAGTTTAAACAATTAAACGACAGCTACGGGCATGATTTTGGTGATACGGTTTTAATTGAATTTACTAAGTTATTAGAGTCTCAGTTTCCTGCAACAGCGCTTAAAGCACGTTATGGCGGCGAAGAGTTTGTGGTTATTTTACCGCAACAAACAACCCTTGAGGCCAGCATTTTGGCCAACCGTTTTAGAGAATGTGTGCAAAACCATGTGATGCTAACCGACAAACATCAGCGAGTATCATTAACGTGTAGTATGGGTATTGCTCAGGCTAACAGTGTAGATGATTATAATAATGCGTTAAAGCAAGCGGATCAGTATTTATACAGCGCTAAGGCGCAAGGTAGAAATAAGGTGGTATCTGTACATGATCAACACGCCTCAGAGTAAATTAATATATGTACACGACCCTATGTGTAGCTGGTGCTGGGGTTATGCACCGACTTGGCATGCGCTTGAGGCTGCCTTAGCAAACAAACTTCCCATTGAGTACAGAGTGGGTGGTTTAGCTGCAGATACTGACTTGCCAATGAGTCAGGATATGCAGTTGCAACTACAAGCCATATGGCAAAAAATTAGCAGCCAGTTAGGCACAGAGTTTAATTTTGATTTTTGGCGAGACTGCCAACCTCGCCGTTCTACCTATCCCTCTTGCAGGGCCGCTTTAATTGCTCGCAGCTTCAACAAAGAACCACAGATGATAGCGGCAATACAGCAGGCATATTATTTACAGGCACAAAACCCATCGGATGAAGCGGTTTTAATTAAACTAAGCGAAAAAATTGGTTTAGACGCCCGTTTATTTGCACAGTTACTTCACTCTAATGAGCTTAAGCGTCGCTTTGATGATGAGCTTAATTATGTTCGCAGTTTACCTATTCAAGGTTTTCCGTCGTTAGTATTAATACATAACAATCGCGCTTACCCTATTGCTATTAACTACACAGATTGGCGACAAACCCTGATTGAAATACAATCCTACCTGTAAACTTAATCCCACTATTTTCATCCCTGAATTGTAAAATAGGCCAATAAGGCTAATTTATTACCGTTGTCATAAAAGCGACTTTTTTACGCAACACGCTTGTCATTTTTAATCTATACACTTTCGCTCATTGAAACTATCTCGCTTTAAATTGTTTTTTATAAACGAGCTAAAGCGATTAATAAACACTAGCAAATCCGCTAATTAACGAGCAAAGGTGTATACGATGAAAGGCGTTAAACCATTAATTTTAGCTGGTATTGTAGCCGCAAGTGCAGCAGTCCACGCCAATGATTTAAACACGGTAATTGATAAAAGCAGCGAAATTAATAATTTAGCTGCGCAATCACAAACAAAAATAGACAAGATTGCAGATTCAATGCAAGGGCGTTTACAGCAATTTAAAACCCTAAATAAAGAAATAGATGGCCTAGCCGTTTATAACGCACAGCTTACCAAACAGTTAAATAATCAAATAGAAGAGATGGAGTCGATTAATTTATCGATGGATCAAGTATCGATAATTGAACGCCAAATAACCCCTTTAATGCTTCGTATGATCACCGGGCTTGAACAGTTTGTTGCCTTAGATGTGCCGTTTTTAAAGCAAGAGCGTAAGCAGCGCCTTGAATCATTAAATGCAATGATGGAACGCGCTGATATTTCATCAAGTGAAAAATTTCGTCGTGTTTTAGAGGCTTATCAAGTTGAGGTTGACTACGGACGCACTATTGAAGCGTATACCGCATTGCTTGATGTGGACAATAAAGAACGTGAAGTTGACTTTCTGCGCATTGGCCGTTTAGAACTCATTTACCTTACCCGCGATGGCAAACAAGCAGGTAGTTGGGATCAACAGTCACAGTCGTTTGTTGCACTGCCTGATTCAACCATTAGCCAAATTAATAAAGGGCTTCGCATTGCTCGCAAACAACTAGCCCCCGATATGTTAACACTGCCAATTCACGCTGCAGAATAAGAGGTTTACCATGAAATTATTAACGAAAATGACAAAAATGGCCGTGTTTGCAGCCAGTTTAAGCTTTGTGGGCACCAGCATTGCCGCTGAGCCGATGAATTTAGATGCCTTATTAAAAACCTTAGAGCAGGGTAAATCAGCGCAATCAGAGCAAAATAAACAACGTGAACAAGAATTTGCAGCACGCCAAAATGAACAAGTGCAAATGCTTAAAAACACCCAAGCTAAACGTAACCAAATGCTTAGCGAGTCAGAGCGTTTAGAGACGCAATTTGAAGAAAACGAAATTAAATTGGCTAATCTAACTGATACCTTATCAAAGCGTATGGGTTCATTAAAAGAGCTATTTGGTGTGCTACAACAAGTCGCTGGCGATTCAAGTAACAAGTTTGCTACCTCTGTGGTATCGGCACAGTTACCTGGGCGTAGTACTTTTATGGACGAATTGGCGCAAAAAATGGGTTCAACTTCAAAGCTTGCGTCTATTGAAGATATAGAAAAGGTTTGGTTTGAGCTACAACGCGAAATGACCGAACAAGGAAAAGTAAGCCGCTTCAATACTGATGTAATTGTTGACGGTGGCAATAAAGTACAAAAAGAAGTGGTACGTGTGGGTGCATTTAACCTTATTAGTGACGGTCAGTACCTAGAGTATACACCGGCCACCAATACCATTAGCCAGCTTACTCGCCAACCAAGTAGCCGCTTTACTGCGACTGCGGCTGATTTGCAGCAAGCAAACACGGGTGTTGTACCGTTTGCGCTTGACCCAACAGGCGGCTCAATTTTAGGTTTGTTAGTACAAGCCCCTGATACCAGCGAGCAAGTTCACCAAGGTGGTGCGGTCGGTTACGTTATTTTAGGCGTTGGTTTATTAGCGTTATTAATTGCGCTAGAGCGTTTTGTATCGCTCATGCTGATGGGTGGAAAAATCCGTCGTCAATTAAAAGACGATACACCCCGTGATGACAACCCGTTAGGGCGCGTCATGAAAGTGAAAGATCAATACCCAAATGTGGCCTACGACACGCTTGAACTTAAGTTAAGCGAAGCCATTTTACGCGAAATGCCAAAAATCACCCGTAATTTAACGCTTATTAAAATTATCTCTGTGGTAGCGCCATTACTTGGCTTGCTCGGTACGGTAACCGGGATGATTAATACCTTCCAAGCAATTACTTTATTTGGTACTGGCGATCCTAAACTAATGGCGGGCGGTATTTCGCAAGCCCTGGTTACTACGGTATTAGGTCTTGTTGTTGCCATTCCAACGGTGTTTTTATACACCTTATTGAATACTCGCTCAAAAGGTTTACTGCTTATTTTACAAGAACAAAGTGCAGGTATTATTGCCGAGCGAAGCGAGAAAGGAGCCTAAACCATGGTGCTATTGATTGATTCAATCAATGCTATCCGTGATTTTCTCGACACAGGTGGCCAAGTGCTCTTGGTCATTGCCGTGTTAATTTTCGCGATGTGGTTATTGATACTCGAGCGATTTATGTACTTTTTTAATGGCTATCGGCACTACAAAAAAGACGTTAAAAATACGTGGAAAACGCGCAGTGAACGCAACAGCTGGAACGCAGAGCAAATACGCCAAGCCATGGTTTCACGCGCCAGCATGCGTTTAAACGCAAATTTACCGCTGATTAATGTAATGGTGGCGCTGTGTCCACTATTAGGATTGCTTGGCACAGTTACAGGGATGATAGAAGTCTTTGATGTAATGGCCATTACAGGTACAGGCAGCGCACGCTCTATGGCATCAGGTGTGTCAAAAGCAACCATACCGACAATGGCAGGAATGGTCGGTGCGTTATCTGGGGTGTTTGCCTCAACCTATTTACAACGAAAAGCAAAGCGTGAAGTTGAATTGTTGCAAGACACTATGGTGTTAGACCACTAAATAATTATTGAAAAGCGGTGAACATAATCACCGCTTATTCTAGGAGAAATAACATGAGAGCCCCATTAGGTAATTTATTCCAAGAAGACGAAGCAGAAGAAATAAACATGACCCCTATGCTGGATGTTGTATTTATTATGCTTATTTTCTTTATCGTGACAGCCTCGTTTGTTAAAGAAGCGGGTATTGATGTAAACCGTCCAGAAGCGGCAACCGCAGTTAAAAAAGAGCGGGCTAACATATTAGTGGCCATTTCAGATCAAGGCGAAATTTGGATCAATAAACGTCAAATTGATGTACGCGCTGTACAAGCCAACATTGAGCGCTTAAAAGCTGAAAATCCACAAGGCAGTGTAGTTATTCAGGCCGATAAAAAAGCCACCACAGAAACCTTGATAAAAGTCATGGATGCCTCGCGTGCAGCGGGTGTATTTGATGTTTCAATAGCGGCTCAAGAAGGGTAACGAGTGATGCGTTATGTACTTGCGTTAATTATAGCGGGTGTGGTGACCTTTATCCTGTTTTTAGGTATGCAGGCATTGATCACCGGTGGTGAAGGCGCCATGACGGAGCCTGCCAAAGGGAATGTGTTAGATTTTGTCCGTTTGAAAAAAGAAGAAACGGTACAAAAAAAGGAGCGTAAACCACAAAAGCCGCCAACGCCTAAAGAGCCACCACCGCCAATGGAATCGCCACAAATGCAAAGTAGCGATAACAACGCTGCTAGCAACAACTTTGATTTTGCTGCCAATGTCGATGCGGATGTAAATCTAGCGGGTGGATTAGCGTTAGAAACCAGTGATGGTGAGTATTTACCCATAGTAAAAGTAGCACCGGTATACCCAAGGCGTGCGTTATCGCGTGGTATTGAAGGGTATGTCATTGTTGAATTTACAGTGACAAAGCAAGGCACGGTTAAAGAGCCGCAAGTTATTAAAGCCGAGCCAGAGTCATTATTTGACAGAGCAGCGATGGATGCGGCCCTTAAATTTAAATATAAACCGCGCGTGGTTAATGGTGAAGCTGTTGAAGTAGCCGGTGTGCAAAATAAAATTTCTTTTCAAATTAATGGTTAATTCTGTTAAGTAAGCAAAGAGTGAACGTGAGGCAATTATGAAATTAAAACTAACAACCAAGCTATTAAAGCTGAGTATGTTGTGCACTGTTGCAATCAGTGCCAGCGTTGTTACACCAAGTGCATTGAGTGTATTTCCGGGTATAAACTTGGCGACAGTACAGGCCGCTGAACAGCAAAAAACAACACGAGTGCCCGCACTGCGTGAAAAAGTATACAGCCAATTAGCTCGCGCCCAAAAACTTGCGGATGATGGCGACAGTAAAGCGGGCTTGGCTGCGCTTGACAGCATACAAGCGCGCTCATCAAGTATGAACTCTTATGAAATTGCGATGATGCATAACTTTTATGGGTTTATTTATTACAATGAAAACGACCTTGTAAAAGCGATTGCTTCATTTGAAAAAGTGATTGCCGAAGATGGCATTCCAGAAACACTACGCCTGAGCACAACATTCAGCCTTGCGCAGCTTGCTATGGCTAACAGTGACTATAAAAAGGTGATTGCATTTTTAGACAAATGGGATGCTATAAACACTAAGCCTAAAACCGACGCCTATTATTTATTAAGGGCGCAAACCTACTATCAATTAAAAGACTATGAGCAAGGCCTGAGTTACATTACGCAAGCCATTAACTTAAGTGATAGCGAAGGCAAAGTACCCAAAGAAAACTGGCTGGTACTGCAACGCGCTATGTATTACTCACTTAACCAAACCGATAAAGTAGTGAGCGTACTTGAGCGTATGGTAAAGCTTTACAATAAACCTGAGTATTGGGTCCAATTAGCCGGTATGTATGGTGAAACTGGGCAAGAAAAACAGCAGCTTAGTGTTTTAGAAGCGGCTTACCAGCAAGGATTTTTAACCTCTAAATCTGACTTAAGGCAGCTTGCGCAGGTATATTTATATAATCAGCTTGCTTATAAAGCAGCCAGTGTAATGAGTAAAGCGATTGAATCAGGCGTTGCTGAAAAGTCTGCGAAGAATTATGCATTTATCGCAGAAGCCATGGTGCAAGCTAAAGAAGATAATAAATCAGTTAGTTATTTTGCAAAAGCGGCAGAGCTTTCGGAACACGGTAAGTACGATCAACGTATGGCTGAAGTACTTGTTAACTTAGAGCAATTTGAAGATGCCGCTGATGCTGCTCGGTTAGCATTAGATAAAGGTTCACTTGATTTTGAATCCAACGCTTATGTTGCATTAGGTATGGCCCAATACAGCATGCAAAATTTTGATGCCTCTATTTTAGCGTTTGAGCAAGCCGAGAAACACAAAAAATCGCAGCGATTGGCTGAACAATGGATCAAATATGTCAAGCGTGAAAAGTTACACGCGGAAACATTACGCACCGCATTGTTATAATTTGCCAACGCTACTATTGTAATTTAAACGCTGCCAGTTTGATTACAAAACCTGTTTTATAATCGCAACACCAAAACCGCCTTAGGGCGGTTTTTTTCGTTTAAATTTATCATAACAGGTTGTTATTTAAATAAATTACATTGTCATTTTATGTTTATTAAAGTGTAACTGTATTGTCACATAGCTCCCGTAAGGTAGTGCTCGTTGAAAAACTCAAGTGATCTTAAAGCATGACTTTCGTGTTTTAACGTGACTTGGGTTTTTACTTAATGCGCTAATAAAATAATTAAATATCTTAACGGAGTGAACAATGAAATTATCTGGTTTATTTAAGATCAGCCTTTTGGCTTCTGCAATTACACTCGCTGGTTGTGGCGGTGGTGATATTAATATTAATGTTGAAGAAACAGTAGCACCACCTACACCACCTACACCACCAGTGCCAACTGATCTTCCAGGTGAATATAGTCAAAGTCTTTCTACTGAAGCTTCAGCTGCCTTGGGTCGTGAAGTAAAAGTGCAAGTGCTTTCAGGTGAAATCACTGAAGATACGACATTAACGACGGATGCATTTTGGGCATTAGATGGCGCTGTGTTTGTAGGTAAAGATAAAGCAGATAGCGCAACCCTTACCATTGAACCTGGAGCCGTTATTTTTGGTAACAATGGGTCTGATTACTTAGTCGTAAGCCGTGATTCTAAAATTGAAGCGACAGGGACCAAAAGCGACCCTATCATTTTCACATCAAAACAAGATGTAATGGGCGAAACAACAGCCTCTGGACAATGGGGCGGCATGGTTTTACTTGGGAATGGTATTTCAAATAAATGCCCTGCTGAAGGTGATTGTGCACTGCAAGTTGAAGGTGTGGAAGCAGGTGCGGTATTTGGCGGTACTGATAATGCGGATAGCTCTGGTACGTTAAAATATGTTGTTGTTAAAAACGCTGGTTACGAGCTTTCAACCGGTAATGAGCTAAACGGTATTACCTTTGGTGCCGTAGGTTCAGGTACTACCGTTGATTACTTGCAAGTACATAATAACTCTGATGACGGTGTTGAGTTTTTCGGTGGTGCAGTTAACTTAAAGCATGTTGTTTTAACGAGCATCGACGATGACAGTATTGATTGGGATAACGGTTATCAAGGTAAAATGCAGTTTGTGTATGTTGAGCAAGATAAAAATTCGACTGATGCTAACCGCGGTATTGAAGCCGATAACGATGGTAAAACGCCATCAAAAGAGCCTAAGTCTTTGCCTATTATTTCAAACTTAACCATTATTGGTAATAACTTTAAAGGTGAAGATGAAGCCGAAGGCATTTACCTGCGTGAAGGTACCGGCTTACATTTATATAATTCAGTGATCACAGGCTCTGATGAAATGGGCGAGTGCTTAGAATTAGAAGGTATTGCGCTGGATGATAACGGAGATGCATTATTCTCTGATAGTGAAACCGTTAATAATGCTAATGATGGCACTATTTTGATGCAAAACACCTTTATGTCATGTACCAATGGTGAGAATTTTAAAGATCCAAAAGGTGCTGACGGTTCTACGTTGCTTGCGCTTGAGTCTTGGTTTAGTCAACAAACAGGTAATGTGATCAACGACAAGCCTATGCTTGGTGTGAATGGTCAACCAATTGCTGGTTCGCCACTACTAGGTGCAGGACAAGATGTTGCTAATACGGTTGATGCCTTCTTTGATACGGTTGATTTTGTCGGTGCTCTAAATGATTCTGACGATTGGCGTGAAGGTTGGGCATTTGGTTATGGTGGTGGAGAAGTGACAGCACCTGCTGCAGTTGCTGGTTGTCCTGCAGGTACTACTTCAATTTCACCAGCGGATAACGTAACGACAACATGTGAAATATCTGGCCGTATAACGTCAGACTTAACATTAACAGCGGGTAACTTATACGCAGTTGATGGCGCTGTTTTTGTTGGTAATGATAATGCTGACTCTGCAACTCTAACTGTCGAGCCTGGCGTTACTGTTTATGGTCGTAACGGTAAAGATTATATTGTCATTAGCCGTGGCTCTAAAATTGAAGCCAACGGTACTAAAGATAAGCCTATTTCATTTACTTCAAGTCAAGATGTTGCTGGTCAAGCAACGGCAGCAGGTCAATGGGGCGGTTTAGTACTACTAGGTAATGCGCCATCTAATAAATGTCCAGAAACAGGCGAGTGTGCGCTACAAGTTGAAGGTGTTGAAGCCGGTGCTGTTTTTGGTGGTACTGACACTGCAGATAATTCTGGAACATTACGTTATGTTCGCGTTATGAATGGCGGCTACTTACTGTCACCTGGTAATGAAATTAACGGTATTACGTTTGGTGCTGTGGGTTCTGGTACTACTGTAGAGTATTTACAAGTTCATCAAAATGCTGATGACGGTGTTGAGTTCTTTGGTGGTAATGTGCAGGCTAAATACCTTGTGCTAACTAGTATTCAAGATGACAGCATCGATTGGGATAATGGTTTCCAAGGTAAGCTTCAGCACATCCTTGTTAAGCAAGCTGCAGATAACTCAGATGCTAACCGTGGTATAGAAGCCGATAATGACGGTAAAACACCATCTAAAATGCCTAAATCAAATCCAATGATTGCTAACTTAACCATTATTGGTAATACCTTTAAAGGTGAAGATGACGGTGAAGGCATGTACTTCCGTGAGGGAACGGGTGCGCAAATCTATAACACGATTGTAACAGGCCCAGTAGGCATGGGTGAGTGTCTAGAGGTTGAAGGTATTCCAGTAGATGAAAATGGTGCACCAATATTTACTGAAAGTGAAACAGTTAAAAATGCACAAGATGGCACCTTAACGATTAAGTCATCGGTTATCGCCTGTTCTGAGAACTTCAAAGACCCAAGTGGTGTTGATTTTAGCGTAGAAAACTGGTGGACAGCGACGTTAGGTAACTTAGTAGCATCAGGACAAACTGACGTAGTTAATGGTATCTATACTATTGATATAACAACTCCTACAGATGTAAACGCTGTAGATAGCTTCTTCGATACTACATCACATATTGGTGCTGTATCGAGTGATAATGACTGGACAGCTGGCTGGACAGTAGGTCTGGAATAACACAGTAAGAATGGGTGCTAGCACATAGTACTAGTACCTTTTTTAACACTTTCTGTAACTTATTTCAGATAGAGGTAAACATGAAACAGTTTTCTAAAAAGTTTTGCTTATCCACACTTTCCGCAGCAATTTTATGTAGTTTAAGCGTTTCAGCACATGCTGCTGAAGCCGAAGATGAGGCTGTACTTGAGGAGGTTGTGGTTAGCGCAAGTCGTTTAAAAGGCACTGCAACAGCCGTGCTTGAAGAGCGAAAACAACAAGCATTTGTTGCCGATATTATGGGTGCTGACCAAATATCCCGTAGTGGCGATAGTGATGCGGCATCTGCGTTACGCCGTGTAACGGGTTTAACTTTAGTCGATGGTAAATTTATTTATGTACGTGGTTTAGGTGAGCGCTATTCAAGTACTCAGTTAAATGGTGCAGCAGTGCCAAGTCCTGATCCGACCCGCTCAGTCATCCCGCTTGATTTATTTCCATCAGGAATTATTGAAAGTTTGTCTGTGCAAAAGTCTTATTCTCCTTCTATGCCAGCCTCTTTTGGTGGTGGTAATGTGGATATACGCTTAAAAAGCATTCCAGACCAATTTGTTTTTGATGTATCAGGTCAGCTTGGTTATAACACCAATAACTTTGATGATGGCATTGAGTACAATGGCGGCTCGAATGACTGGTATGGTGTTGATGATGGCACCCGTGAAATACCAGATTCAATCATGGATATTTATAACTCTGGGCAATCATTAGATGATCTCACACCAGAGCAAAGTCGTGCTTTAGCACTTGATTTAAACCGTGATTATGACCCGCAAGCAACAAGTGTAAACCCCAATACTAAGTTTACAGCAACACTGGGTAATAGTTTTGAGTCAGGTGATTGGCGTTACGGCTTTTTATCAGCGGTTAGCTATGATAACAAATATTTTGTTGGCGAAGAGTACCAAGGCGAAGACTTCCGTTTAGGTGAGAACAGTGCTGCTATGGTGCGTGGTTACGATAAAATCATTGCCACTGAGCATAATGTGAAAATGTCTGGAATGGTAAACTTTGGTATTGAGTATAATAATGCTCATCGCATTGACCTTAGTACGCTGATTTTACGCGACACCGAAGATAAAATTCGTGATCGTCTAGGTATTGATGAGAATAATAACCAGTCTGATAATAAGCGTATTCGTTCTTACGATGTAAGGTATGAAGAGAGAGAGTTAATAGTAAACCAAATCAAAGGCATGCATACATTCGATTTTCTTAACTATGCAGGTTTTGATTGGAAATACTCAAACGGCCGCTCAAACCGTTATGCACCAGGAAATATGCAGACGCGGTTCATTGTAAATGATGCAAACGAAGATGGTAATTATGATTTAGTTAATGAAATCGCATTAACCAATGCCACAACGGCTGCTCGTTATACATTCCAAGACCTTAATGATGAAGTAGAAAACTACGGGTTTAATTTTACTTTTCCAATCATGTTAGATGGTTTGGATATAGAATTAAAATCAGGTGCTGATTATGTCTCTAAAGAGCGCTCAGCTTCGAATCGTCGCTTTGACATAAACACTCGCGCATTTAAAGACCTTGATTTAAATGGCAATGAGCTGAATACGATTCTTTCTGATGATGCAATAGCTAACGCAGAACTAAATCTACCCATACTTAATGATACAACGTTTGCAGGTGATGATTACCGCTCAGCACAAAAAACAGATGCTTATTATTTTGAAGCTGATTTTTTCTTCAATAATAAATGGCGTTTGACAGGTGGCTTACGTTGGGAAGATTTCAGGCAAGTGTCAGTGCCACTTGACCCGTTTACTGGTGGCTTAGATCCTTCAATCGATTATGATGATTTAGGTAACTTAGCGTTTCAAGAAGATGATATTTATGGTGCGCTTGCATTCACTTATATTCAGGACGACCAAACACAATGGCGTTTAAGCTACGGTGAAACGGTTGTACGTCCTGATTTACGTGAGATATCTGAATCTACTTACATTGATCCGTTAACTGAATATCCTGTTGGCGGTACGCCTGGATTACGTACAACGCAAATCAAAAATTACGATTTCCGCTGGGAAAACTACTTTGATACTGGTGAAAACTTCTCTGTTGGTCTGTTTTATAAAGACATGATTGATCCAATTGAGTCGGTGCAATCTCCTTCTCAAGATGGACCGCCACTTGTACGTATTGCCAATGCTGAAGATGGCTATGTTGCCGGCGTTGAGTTTGATTATCTTAAAGATTTCACTTTCTTAGGTGGTTTTTGGCAAGATGTATTTATGAGTGGTAATGTTACACTCAGTGATTCTGAGATAAACCTAGACCGTCAAGCTATTGTTGATCAAACTGGTGTATCTGCGGCGATCACTAATACTAAACGTCGTTTAACGGGACATTCTAAATATGTTGTGAATATGCAGCTTGGCTATGATGCACCATCAGGTGAACATGCTGCAACATTGGTTTATAACGTATTTGGTGAGCGTATTATTATCCCTGGTATAGAAGGGCAAGATGATTGGATGGAACAGCCATTCCACTCAGTTGATTTGAATTATACTTACTACCCTGATTTTAACTCAAGTATTAAGTTTAAAGTGCTTAATATTTTGGGGCAAAAATCAGAAATTGAATCTGCTGGTACGCTAACTCGCTCAAAAGAAAAAGGGACTGAGTTCTCTGTTGAGTACAAATATCAGTTCTAATTCAAAATAGCCTAGGAAGGCGAATATAAAAACTTACAATAATTGCCCTACCTTGTGTAGGGCTTTTTTTGTGCCGTTATTAATTTCAGAATTAAAAAAAGCATATGAAATAATTTTAAGTTAGCTGTTATTGACTAGTTTTGCAGGGTATAGGGTGCTAGATTAACTGTTCTAAAAATTAAATCTCACGCAATGAATTTTAATTTTTAATGAATTAGGTATTTCTTATGACTCAAACAGTGGAACAAACAATGAAAAAAGTAGGATTAGTCGGATGGCGCGGCATGGTAGGCTCAGTGTTACTAGAGCGAATGGAACAACAACATGATTTTGCACATATCGACACCACCTTTTTCACCACCTCACAAGCAGGTCAGCTTGGCCCTGAGTTAGCGGGTGCAGCTAAACCGCTTTTAGATGCCAGCGATATTTCTGAGCTTGCAAAAATGGACATTATTGTTACCTGTCAGGGTGGCGATTATACCAATGCGGTGTATCCAAAATTACGTGAATCAGGTTGGGATGGCTATTGGATAGATGCAGCCTCTGCACTGCGTATGAGTGACGACAGTATTATCGTACTTGACCCTGTTAACAAAGATGTCATTGAACAAGGGCTAGAGCAAGGCGTTAAAACCTTTGTAGGTGGTAACTGCACGGTTTCACTTATGCTACTAGCGCTGGGTGGTTTATTTGAGCAAGACCTAATCGAATGGGTAAGCCCAATGACTTACCAAGCAGCATCGGGCGCGGGTGCACGCAATATGAAAGAACTCATAGCTCAAATGGGGGCTATTCATGCAAGTGTTGCACAGCAACTAGATAACCCAAGTTCAGCTATTTTAGAAATTGATAAAATAGTCAGCGAAAAAATGGCATCAAGGGATTTGCCACAAGACCAGTTTGGTGTGCCACTGGCGGGTAGCTTAATCCCATGGATTGATGTGCCTATGCCAAGCGGTCAATCAAAAGAAGAGTGGAAAGCGCAAGTTGAAGCCAACAAAATCTTAGGCTCATCTAAACAACCTGTGCCTATTGATGGTTTATGTGTACGCATTGGTGCAATGCGTTGTCATAGCCAAGCGATGACCATTAAATTACGTGAAGACATTAGCGTAGAAAAAATAGAAGAAATTTTAGCGTCACACAATGAGTGGGTTAAAGTGATCCCGAATGAGCGTGATATTACAGCTACAGATTTAACACCGGTTAAAGTGACAGGCACATTAAGTATTCCAGTAGGACGTATTCGCAAACTCGCCATGGGGCCAAAATATATTAGCGCTTTTACCGTAGGCGATCAGCTTTTATGGGGCGCAGCAGAGCCACTGCGTCGTATGTTACGTATTATTGTTGATAATAAATAATATTTACTTTGAGGGTTAGCATTTGCTAGCCCTTTTTATTTAATAATTAAATCGCTAATATCTTCATGGCCTTTACCAACATTTATATTATTGCTTCCGGTCATTTTTATTAATTCAAGTGATGAGTTCAGACTTATTGGAGAATATTATGCACAGTAAATTTCATGTTCACACATTTCTTGATGACGATAGCGAAACCTTTAGTTATGTTGTTTCTGATAGTAACTCTCAGCAAGCAATCTTGATTGATCCCGTTTTAAATTTTGATTATAAATCAGGTCGCAGCTGTGAATCAGGCGCCAAAAAAATCGGCGAGTACCTTCAAAGCCATTCTCTTTCATTAGAGTGGGTTCTCGAAACACATGCTCATGCCGATCATATCTCTGCAGCTCCTTATTTTAAAAAACACTTTGGTGCTAAAATCGCCATAGGTGAACATATCAAAACGGTACAACAAAGCTTTAAGGCGCTATTTAATCTTGAAAAAGAATTTTTACCCAATGGGGCTGATTTTGACCGACTATTAAAAGATGGAGATAGTTTTAATGTTGGCCAGTTATCGATACGAGTAATGCACACACCGGGGCATACACCCGCCGACTTAGTTTACATTATAAATGAAGAGGCCATTTTTGTTGGTGATACGATTTTTATGCCTGACGTAGGCACTGCAAGGTGCGACTTTCCAGGTGGTAGCTCTGAAACATTATACGATTCAATCCAAAAACTACTCTCGATGCCCGATGAGGCAACAATCTATGTATGCCATGATTATCCGACTGAAAAACGAAATCACCGTTTTGCGGTCACAGTAAAAGAACAAAAAGAAACAAATATTCATGTAAAGACTAAAATAAGCAAAGAGCAGTTTGTTCAAATGCGCGATAGCCGTGACGAAGAATTACCTATGCCTCGCTTAATTTTACCTGCTATTCAAATGAATATTAGAGCCGGCAACCCACCTCCCGCCGAAGATAACGGCATAAGCTACCTTAAAGTTCCGTTAAACCAATTATAGTTCAATATCATAATGATTATTGGGATAGAGTAATGAGCACAAATAAATTTATTGTAGCTAGATGATCGCTTTACCATCTCTCATACCTGAATATAGCAAGTTTTTTTTGTAAAATAGGCGTGATAATTTTACGTTGCAACATCGTATAACTACGGTTAAAGCGATTATTGATAACGGGCAATTAATTGGCGCCCAAGGAATGGATGTATCATTAGGCGGGCTTACCGATATTATTGCCGATATTAAATTAGGCGAAACCGGTTATTTAATGTTGATTGAAGATAGTGGCAGTGTGCTGGTGGATGTTAAACACCCAGATTACCGATTTAAAAACTTAGCAGATATTGAGGGGGGAAAATACGCCGACTTAGCTAAAAATACCCAAGGGCTGTTTGATGTAGAGATAGATGGTAAACAATATATGGCTAATATTCATACCTCTGCTACCTTAGGCTGGAAGTTTATTGGGGTAGTAGAGAAAGCCGAAGTGATGAGCACGGCGAATACCATGGCTTATACCATATTGGTTATTAGTGCGATATTAATTGCTGTATTTGTTGCTATAGCGAGTTATATTTCTAAATTAATATCAGCCCCTATTGTTGAAGTGAGTGATGGCTTAACTGAAATATCGCAAGGTGGCGGTGATTTAACCCAACGCTTAACAATAAAAACCAAAGATGAAACCGCTAAACTGGCTAATAGCTTTAATTTATTTTTAAACTTGATCAGCGAGCTGGTAACTCAAATTAATGAGTGCGCGCAAAATGTAAGTAAAACCTCATCACAAACCTCATCGCAAGCGGCACAATTAACAAGCTCCACCAGCCAACAGCAACAAGCTTTAGAGATGGCAGCTACGGCTATTAATAAAATGGCTGCCACCGCGAACGAAGTGTCTAGCAGTTGTGCAAATGCAGCGGATTTGGCTGTTCAAACACAGCAAGCATCAGACTTGGGGCAATCGGTTATTACACAAACTGTGGAAAGTGTGGTTCAGCTATGTGATGTAATAAACAATGCCTCAGCAGATATTACTCAGCTAGATACTGAAAGCGAAAACATTATGTCGATACTCAGTGTTATTCGCGGTATTTCAGAACAAACTAACTTATTGGCCTTAAATGCTGCAATAGAAGCTGCACGTGCCGGTGAGCACGGACGCGGCTTTGCTGTGGTGGCCGACGAAGTACGCGCGTTATCGCAACGAACCGCTGAGTCTACCGAAGAAGTGGCTTCACAGCTTGATAAACTACGCACTATGTCATCTAAAGTTTCTAAAGGTATGCAACGCAGTATAGAAACCACTAATAAAACCGTAGAGCTTGCGCATTCGGCGCAGCAACAATTTAGTGAGATCACGGCATCTATCGTTCATATTAGCGATTTAAATACCCAAATAGCCACCGCTGCTGAAGAGCAACAACATGTAGCTGAAGATATAAACCGCAATGTTACTGAAATTAAAAATGCGGCTGATGAGGTGAGTGATATTGCCGTGACCACCAGTGAAAACGGCAACGAAATGAATCGTCTTTCGTCAATTTTAACGGGGTTGGTGGGTAAATTTAAAGTGTAAGGGCAAGCAAATGCATGCCCTTTTTATCCCTGCTACTTATTTTTAAGTAGTTCTTTTAATTCTGCTAGTTGTGCTTTTAATTCGTTTACTTGGCCTTGGGTGGCAGGGAGTGAGTCTATATCGGCTTGCTCTTCTCGTGCATTGCGATGCTCTTCACTCATCACTTCTAAAATAGCGCCAACCATCATATTTAAAAACACAAATGCAGTTAAAAAGATAAAGGTTAGGTAAAAAATCCAACTTAATTTGTATACCGCCATGGTTTCGTACATCACGTCGGTCCAATCTTCGAAGGTGGCGATTCTAAACAAAGTAAGCATAGAAATAGAGACATCGCCCCACAGTACTGGGTTTATTTCAGCAAACAACATGCTACCTGTGGCAGCATAAATATAAAAAATCACAAACATTAGCAGCGCGATATAGCCCATTTGCGGGATGGCTTTTATTAGTGAGTTCACTAATAAGCGCAGCTCTGGGATCATAGACACTAAACGTAGTACGCGGAAAATGCGTAGTAGTCGAGCAATAAAAATAGTAGAGCCTGCCGCGGGGTATAAACTTCCGATCACGATAATGAAGTCAAAAATGTTCCAACCTTTGGAGAAAAAGTCCTTGATACCTTTGCTGGCAATATAGCGAATAATCAGTTCAATTAAGAAAAACACCGTTATGCCTATATCCATCCAATGTAGAACGAGTTCGGCGGTTGGGTGCAATGAATAAGTATGTGCGCCCACGGTCAATGCAGAAACAACAATAACTGCAATAACAAATGATTGAAATAGTTTACTTTTATCGATACGCTGGAACAGCTCTTGTAACTGCGACAACATCATAACGTGCCCTTAACGGTTATAAATACAAAACCAGTGCAATATACAGCAAAAATAACGAAAATCAGTAGTTTTCCCGTTAAAATAGTAGGAATTTTGAATGTTAAATAATAAGTTAAAATATCTATTTTCGTTATCCGCATTATTGGTGTTAGCGGGATGTAGCAGCGATAGCCGCTACCATGAAATTCAATCAGCGCGGTTGGGTGAATGCAGCTACATGGCAGATAAGGAATACCATGAGTGTGTTAAACAACAGCAAGACAGTTACAAAGAATTTAAAGAACAACAAGCTCGCGAGCAGCAATAAACGATGACCAAAACCCAAAAGCAGCTAGATAAACGTATTCGTCAGCAATTAACGCTCGCTTGTGAGCAAATAAAAGATACTGTGGAGGACTTTAGCTTTCTTACCCATTCAGCAGACTTAAACAATTTACCTTCTAAGTTTAAAGTAAGTTGTTATTTTATCGATGATATTGCACTAGAGCAGGCTAAACAAAAAAATCAGTTTTATTACATTGAGCAGCTTATTTGTAATGCGTTAGCCAGCTTGAACATACATATTAAAGCCAATGCCATTTCATTTTCTAAGCAGCCATAATGTGTACGATGGGTTTTGTTTATTCTTCACATTAGCTTGAATTATGCTTTATAGGGCCTTTAAAAGCTTTAATATGGAGTGATTTTATTAAGCAGGCTATAATCCCCAAAAATAGCAAAAGAGATTATATATGGCTGTTCCAACACGTTCACAAATAACACCCGGCACTGAGGTTAATATTGTGCTTAAACAAGATCAACGCAGTGGTACTTTAACCAATGGTATTGTGTCGCGTTTATTAACTAAGTCACCTAATCATCCGCACGGTATTAAAGTACAGTTAGAAGATGGTCAAGTAGGTCGGGTAAAAGAGATCATTGCATGAGCGATTTAACCTTAACTGATTTTTGGCGATTGGTAACTGTAAACGACAGAACCGCAGAGCCTGAGTCTGTATGCCAATCCCTTAAGGCTGCATTGAGTGATTTATCCGACGAGCAGCTTATTGAATTTGATAAACAGTTTAGTATTTGTATGCGCCAAAGTTATACTTGGGATTTATTTGGTGCGGCGTTTGTAATAGCTGGTTGTAATGATGAATATGGTTTTTCTGAATTTCGTTGTTGGCTAATTTCTCGGGGTGAAGCGGTATTTAAAGCAGCGTTAGAAAACCCCGATAGCCTTGCACAGTGCACACCACTTTATTTTTTAAACGAGCAACCTTACCCGTATTTAGATGAGTATGACCTAATTGCAGGTTTGTTATATGAAGAACGTAATGACGATGAGTTACCCTTTATCCCCTCAGGGCTTGAACAACCTAAAGGTAAGCGCTTTAAAGACAAACCTAAGTTTTTAAAACAAAATTACCCGCAATTATTTGCTAAGTATTGGCAGTAATCGCTCACTTTTGACTATTAATGCATTACTTAGGGTTTATGAGTAATGCATTTTATGTTGCTTAGGTTTTGATACAGCTTGCGCTATCCTTCACATCTTTTATAGTAAATCTCTGTTATAGTTAGAAATAGCTAAGCATAGTCACAGTGCTTGATCATATTTGATACACGAGGATAGAGCCTATAATGAAATTTTTCACACTGGTTTTACTTACCATAAGCCTTTTTAGCTGCTATGCAGTAGCAGGCCCAAGTAATAAAACTCGCTTTATTCCGCTGTTACAAACTAAGCTGGGTAATTACGAAGTGACCTCAAGTAACTCTGGGTTATGTACTAATAGCCGATTACAATTTAATAACCCTGAAGATCCTGAGCAAGGTTTTAGCTTAGGCAAAGAGATTTTGTTTAACTCCTTACACAATGGTACTCGTACCATTGAAAAACCAAATTATTGTTTTATTACCAGCTCGCTAAAATATAAAACAGATGGCCTAGAAAATAGCTTACGCATGAGCCGCTGTGATAATCCTATCCATGAAGGAACGATTAAACAAAGCATTACTTTTTTAACCAGCAATACGCTTAAATACACATTGGACAATCCGAGTGTAGAATGTGAATTTATTAAAGTTGCCGACTAACACTGTATTTTTGGAATATCACGCCAACGAGTCGTGTATTGCGGCGATAAAAAAGCCCTGTTCATATGCCAATGATCATTTAATTGGCTGCTCGCCACGCTAAGCATTCCTTTACCGTATCTATGATTAATAGCATCTAAACAGCTCATTAACTGCGGGTTATCGGTTTGCTTATCAAATAAATGATGTTGTTGAAACTGCTGCGGGCTGAGCTCTAATGCGCCCACACCACATTTATAAAATCGAATTCCCGGTTGATATATTTGCTCAAAACTCTTTGATACCGCATTGGCCATAACGCGAGTATCGTTAGTAGGCGGATCAAATTGATGCATAACTGACTTTTTATAAAAGGCGTGTTCATGTGATGAGCTGGCAGCAAAAATATAAATACGATGAGTGAGCGACTGTTGCGCTCTTAATTTTTGTGCAACTACACTAGCATGATTTATTAATGCGGTTCTCACTGCATCAGGATCGCTAAGGCGCTGGCCAAAACTACGCGTTGAAAAAATAGCTTGTTTGTCTTGGCGCACATCATCCCAGTTTAAACAGGTAATGCCATTGAGCTCCTTAATTGTACGCTCAAGCACTACGCTAAATTGACGACGAATTGTTCTTGGACTTTGCTCAGCCAGCTGCCATGCGGTATTAATATTCATTAGCGCCAGCTTCTTAGCTATACGTTTGCCCACCCCCCAAACATCTTGGCAGTGCATTTGCTGTAAAATAGCTTGTCGGCTTGCTTCATCATCAATCACGGCAACCCCATTAAAGCCAGTTAGCTTTTTAGCAGCATGATTCGCGGCTTTGGCTAAGGTTGGTGTTGGCCCAAAACCAACCCCAACAGGGAGTTTGGTTTCGCGCCATACTGTACGTCTAATTAGCTGACCGTAGTGGTGCCAATCGGTGATTAATGGCTGATAGCCTTTAAAGTGCAAAAACGATTCGTCAATACTGTAAATATGCTGGGTATCACAAAAGCGAGCAATAACGTTCATCATTCTATCGCTTAAATTAGCGTATAGTTCGTAGTTAGATGAGCGCACTACGACCTGATGTTTTGCTAGTAATTGCTTTACTTTAAAGTAGGGGCCAAATTTAGGAATATTAAGCTTACGGGCAATAGGGCATACCGCACATACGCAGCCATCGTTATTGGTAAGCACCACTACTGGTTTTGAACGAATTGCGGGGTCAAATACCTTTTCAGCACTGGCATAAAAAGCAACCGCATCAACTAAGGCATACATGAAAGTATCTCAGGGCTTTGCCGATGTAATCTAATTGAGCGAGTTACCACGCCTTCAAGCTGAAATTCATCAGATTCGGTTAATTGCACGGGTTTATAAGCAGCAGAAGCCGAGAGCAGCCGCGCATTGGTTTTATCTAGCAACTTACATACAAATAAACCATTTAAGTTCGCCACAATAACATCGCCATCTTTAGGAATCTCTGCACGGTCAACTAACAGTAAGTCGCCCTCAAAAATACCAATTTCTTGCATAGAACACCCTGAGGCAACGCCAATAAATGTAGCATCTGGGTGTTTTATTAATAGCTCGTCAAGTGATATCCCTAACTCACTATACTGCGCTGCAGGCGATTCAAACCCGCAAACACCGGCCTCTATATAAATGGGAATAACAAACATAACACAACCTAAAATGCATATACTGTATAAGTGTACAGTATATGCGTTTTGTATCAGTTATGCCAAGTAATGAATGGTAGATCAATCCATGTTTTTGATCATTTGTTGGGCAGTATGTAAAAAGTCATTGATTTGCTGTGGGTTTAAGTTTTTACACATTTGCGCATTTACATGCTGCTCAGCGTTTAATAATTTGTCGTAAAGCGTGCACCCTTGTGCGGTAAACGACAGAATAAAACAACGCTTGTCATGCTCACTGGCATTTTTATGAATTAAGTTTAGCGCGAGCAGTTCTTTCACTAACCGTGCTATTTGGGCTTTGTCGCGTTGGGTTTGATTTACAATATCGTTAGCAGTGCACTGAGGTGTCGCTGCAATAATATGCAGGCAACGCACATGCATCGCGTTTAACCCAAGCTCACCTGCATTAATGGCTTCGCGTATGGTAACGCGATAATTTTGCATTAAAGCAAATAATGTATTAGCCACTGATGAGTTCATAATAACTCCATTATAGTTGACAAAGTCAATTAAATCGTTATAGTTGATTTTATCAACCAATGGGGCGTTGTGCAATTCATCTTTTTTAATGAGGTAAATTTATATGGGTAAAAAAGTACGCAAAGCAACCGTATTAAGCACAAAGCAAATAACCCCACATCTACAACGCATTATTGTTGGCTCAGATGAGTTTAACGACCTGAGTGCCCAATACATTGGTAACTACGTTAAGGTGCTTATTCCACAAAATGGCCTCGTTGACTTTAATATTAAAACTACGTGTATGCGTTCATACACTATAAGACATGTTGATGAGCACACTGGTGCACTTACCCTCGACTTTGTGATAAATATGCACCAAGGTCCAGCCACTAATTGGGCTAAAGAAACAAAAGTAGGCGATGAAGTGGGTATAGCAGGGCCAGGCCCTAAAAAGTTGGATAACTATGATCATTCATATTATCTATTACTTGGCGATTTAACTTCGGTTAATGCAATTAAAGGCTACGTGCAACAATTGCCTATAAACGCAAAAATTGACGCGATTATTCATGCACCAACAAAAGATGATGTGATTAGCTTAGACTCCTCGCGTGATGTAACTTGGTTAATAACAAATAACCCCGATACAGATATGATAAACGCATTAAAATCGCTACCACTTAGTGAGCAACAACCTATTGTATTTATGGCACTTGAAGCCGGATTAGTCCGTAAAGCAAAAACCATATTAACTGATGAATTAGCTATACCGCGCAGTCAAATTGTTGCATCGGGCTATTGGAAAAAAGGGCTTGATTCAGAAGCTTATAAACTAAAGCGCCAACACGCTGCTGCTAAAAATAGCTAACTTAATTTTTGTTCAATCACATCGCTATTTAGCTTTTAAAAGGCAAGGCGCCTTGAATTGACTGTCATACACACCCATCTCTTAGCATAGACTCATTATTTATGGCTAGCGCTATAAATCGCTATTTAATTTGGAGGTACTACTTTGTTATCAACTATTCCTTTTTCGTTATTAGAACTGGCGCCTATGCCTAAAGGCGCCACTGTGAGTGACACCTTAAATAAAAGTACAGCCTATGCACAAAAAGCTGAGGAACTCGGTTTTAATCGTTTTTGGTTAGCCGAGCATCATAATATGCCTGGGATTGTTTGTGCGGCTACTTCAATTTTGGTGGGGCACATAGCCGGTCACACTAAAAAAATACGCGTAGGGTCGGGTGGAATTATGTTACCTAATCATGCTCCTTTAGTTGTTGCTGAGCAATTTGGCACCTTAGAAAGTTTATACCCAGGTCGAATTGATTTAGGGTTAGGGCGCGCTCCAGGTAGCGATCCTGTGACAAGTCGTGCATTAAATAACGATATCAGTCGTGCTGAAAACTTTCCTAATGAAGTGAGCGAGTTACAAACATTATTGGGCCCTTATGAGGGAACTAAGCGCGTGCGAGCAATACCTGGTGAAAACACCAATGTTCCCATTTGGCTTTTAGGTTCAAGTTTATTTAGTGCGCAGTTAGCTGCACAAAAAGGATTACCCTATGTATTTGCGGGGCACTTTGCACCGCGTTTTGTGCATGATGCAATAGCCTTGTATAAACGAGAATTTAAACCATCAAATGTATTAGCTAAGCCTTATGTCATGTTGGCATTACCTTTAGTGGCTGCAGATACAGATGAAGAAGCACAGTATTTATCAACTACATCCAAACAGCGAGTGTTATCGTTAATTAGAGGCGACGAGCTGTGGTTAAAACCCCCAGTAGAAACAATGGAAGGTTTGTGGAGCGAACAAGAGCGCGCTCATGTTGAGAGCTTTTTAGGGTTAAGTGTTACCGGTGGGCCAGCCAGTATTAAACACAAGTTAGAAATGATTGTAAATCAATTAGGGGTTGATGAGCTTATATTCACCAACGACTTATTTAATAATGAAAAACGCCATAAAGCGCTTGAAATTTTAATGCAAATAAAAAACGGTTAAGCAAGCGTACACTCTACGCTTGTTATGCTATTAAACAGATTAAAGTTAATTGAGTCGTGGCCATTTTGTATTATTTTAAAAAGTGGCAATGAAAAAGCTTGTTCTATTTTTTCAATAGAACTGATTTAAACAATCAATTTTAATTATGAATATTGAACGATTATTATAAGGGTATGCAACACAATTCAGCTAAATAAATAGGAAGGTAAAGCGTGAAATCTCAAAATAGTACGACACCCCATTCATGCAACAACTCAGTGCAGCCAAAAGTAGCGCTGATAGCAGAAGGTGGCGGACAACGAGGGATATTTACCGCGGGTGTACTCGATGCTTGGTTAGAGCAAGAGTATGATCCATTTGACTTATTTATTGGCACATCTGCAGGCTCTCAAAACTTAACAAGCTATTTGGCACGTCAAAAAGGCTATGCTAAACGCCTGATCAGAGGCCTTTCGCGTCATAAACGTTTTTTTCAATTAGGTCGCGGCTTAATGGGTAAACATATTGTTGACCTAGATTGGTACTTTGATAAAACCACCGAAGTGAACAGAGCGCTTGATTTTAAAACTGCTAAAGCCAGTTTAGGCGACCGTGAGCTATTAATTACTGCAACCAATGCCCGTGATCGCAAACCTTATTTTTTATCCCCAACAGGGGAAGGCCAACAATGGCGAGAGCTATTAAAAGCGTCAAGTGCACTGCCATTTTTATATAAGCAAGGTGTAAAATTGACGCCGTGGCTAAATGCATTAGCCGCAAATGAATTAGGTAAGACCGAGATACAGTCAGAGTCTGATTTTTACTTAGACGGTGGCCTTGCCGCACCGCTTCCTGTACGCGAAGCCTATAATCGTGGCGCACGCAAAATTGTGGTTATACGCACCGTTGATGAAGCCTTTCAGGCTCAATCAGCATGGGTAAGTAAATTAAAATCATTTGTTGAAGTATCTGGCTATTGCCCAAAAACAATAGACTACTTATTACAACATGAGCAAGCCTACGAAGATGAGTTAGCATTTATTACTAACCCACCAAAAGATGTAGAAATAATCCAAATTTTTGCAAATCAAAAGTTGTATAGTAAGTTATTAGGCAGCTCAAATGATGACTTACGATTTGACTATAAACTTGGTTTAGCAGCAGGCCATAACTACTTAAAAAACCATCATCCAGATCAGCATGATTATAAACACAGCTACATAGCGTAGCTGTGTGTTTATTATCAGCAAGATAATAAATCAGCATTTACTGTGTTCTCATGGCAGTCATTTAGCCGTGAGAAATATTCGGTTTTTTACCTCGAAAATAATGCGCTAACGGTTATTAAAGCACGCGACTAATTCCTTTCTAAAACATTCCTTTTACATCAGCAATTACACTGCAATATAAATTAGTTTGCTGGGTGAATTTATATTCACCAATAAAGAAAAATAATTCACATCTAATTAGCTTTATTATAAAGTGGCTAAGTCTCTACTAAACTTAAACACTCACGTCGCTAAATTAATACCGTGGCAAATAATAATAAAAAGGAAGCCTGATGTTCGACACGCTGATCAAAAGTGTAAATAGCCTTTTATGGGGCGAAGGCCAAGTACTCATTTACATTTTACTTTTTGCTGGCATATGGTTTTCTGTGCGTTTAAAAGCTATTCAACTCGTTAAATTTACACATATGTTTAGCTTGCTAAAAGGCAGTAGCAAGTGTGATAAAAATAACATTAGCTCCTTTCAGGCTTTATGTACGGGGCTTTGTGCGCGTGTTGGTACTGGTAATTTGGCCGGTGTGGCTGTTGCTATATCACTTGGTGGAAGTGGCGCCATATTTTGGATGTGGGTGATTGCCATACTGGGTATGGCGACCGGTTTTGCAGAAAGCATCCTTGGGCAAATTTATAAAATTCGTGATAGTAATGGCGATTTTAGAGGTGGCCCTGCGTATTATATTCAACAAGGCTTAGGCAGCCGTGCGTTTGCTATTGTGTTTGCCGCCTGTTTATTTTTAGGTTACGGCTTTACCTTTAGCGCCATGCAAACCAACACCATTACCGATGCGCTTAATTATGCCTTTGAAATTCCCACACACTATTCCGGCATCGTGATCACTTTGTTAGCCGGTTCAATTATTTTAGGTGGATTTAAAGCTATTGCCCGTTTTGCTGAGCGAGTAGTCCCTGTTATGGGCATCGTGTTTGTGCTTGTTGCTGTGGTAATTACACTGATTAACTTTACCCAAGTACCCAGTATGCTAAAAGATATATTTTTATCCGCGTTTGGCTTACAAGAAGCGGGAGCAGGCGCAATGGGGGCGGCGATTAAAAATGGTATTCAACGGGGCTTATATTCAAACGAAGCAGGCGCAGGTAGTGTGCCGCATGCATCGGCAAGTGCCAGCCCCATACCTAACCACCCGGTTACCCAAGGTTACATACAAATGCTAGGCGTGTTCTTCGACACCATTGTACTTTGTAGCTGTACCGCGGTTATTATTTTATTGGCCGATGTGAACATAAGCGGCGAAATGGAAGGCATTCGTTTAACCCAAACCGCTATGACCTCACATTTAGCACAAGGTGGCGTGTATTTTGTAGCCGCTGCCATTACTTTATTTGCTTTTACCTCGGTGGTTGCTAACTACGCCTACGCTGAAAGTAACCTGCACCTATTTAAGCTTGATAACAAAGTAGGGCGCGGTATTTATACTTTGCTTTATTTATCAATGATGTTGTGGGGCGCATCAGCCACCTTAAAACAAGTATGGGATTTAGCCGATATTGCCCTAGGGTTAATGACAGTGGTGAACGTAATCGCTATTATACTGTTAACACCGACTATTTTGTCTGTTACTAACGACTACCACGCACAAAGAGACAAAGGCATAGAGCCTGAGTTTAAGGTAAAAAACGTAAAAGTGCAGGGCAAATGTGAAGACGGAATTTGGGATTAAGATTAAAGTTTAAAATTTTATATTGCATAAGTATTCATTTTTAAGTTTGGCTTTAACAACATTAAACTGCGACTCTACAGGTAGTATTTTTAGATGATCGACATTTTTGCAGGTAAAACTGCAGCAAAAATAATAAACGAACAAGGGTTTAAACCCGAGCTTTTTACCTCGTTTTTAGGGGCAAGTGGTGGCCCTAAATGGTTTACCTTATTTGGCTTAGACAAATATATATTTGGCGAATTTTTTAAACATCGCACCCAACCGCTTAATTTAATTGGCTCATCGGCAGGGGCTTTTCGTTCTGCGTGTTTTGCACAAAACGATCCAGTTAAAGCCATTGAACGTTTAGCAAAATCGTATTCGCAAACCCGATATTCTAGTAATAAACCCACCCCAACTGAAATTACCACTAAAGCCCGCGCATTACTTGAAGATGTGTTTGGTGATAACGGTGTCACTGAAATTATAAATAATCCGGTATTTAAAGCGCATTTTATTGTCGCAAAATCTAACGGCTTTATTGCCAGTGAGCATAAATTAATACAGCTTTTAGGTTTATCAAAAAGTTATATGCTTAACCGCATTAATCGAAAATTATTAGGCTCGCAATATGAGCGTTTTATTTTTGGCGCGCCCAATAGTAATTTAAGTATTACCGACAGTTACAATTTTAAAACGCAAAACATAGTCCTTAGCCAAACTAATTTAAAAGATGCCTTATTGGCATCGGGCTCTATACCACTAGTAATGCAAGGCATAAAAAATATTGCTGGTTCGCCACCAGGAATTTACCGCGATGGCGGCATTATTGATTACCACTTTGATTTAAAAATTAATAACCCAGGCTTAATTTTGTATCCGCATTTTAATTCAGATCCAAAAGCAGGGTGGTTTGATAAAAATTTAAAACGAAAAGTCGCACCACAAAATTATGATAACGTTGTGATGATCACCCCATCAAAAGAATTTGTCGCGGGTTTACCTTACGGAAAAATCCCAGACAGAAACGACTTTACTGATCTTGATGCAGACACGCGTATTAAATATTGGAACACCGTTTTTAGTGAAACTGAGAAACTGGCTGAGGCGTTTGATAAAAAATTAAATGCTGAGAATTTTGATTTGAAGTTATATAACTAATTTAACTTTAAAAATTAAAATAACCATCTCAAGCGATATAAATAAAAGAGTGTAAGCCTTTATATTAAAGTGTTTAAGTTTTAAATATATTTAATAGCTAGCTTTTTAGGTCGGATAAATAAATATTCTAAGTTTTTTTGTACTTTAAATATTTTATACATATTTTCTGATATTCATTACACAATGAAAAGAGAATAATAAGCATTGAATAATAGATTTTATAAGCGTTAAATTATTTTAGCTGATAGCTGATAGCTGATAGCTGATAGCTGATAGCTGATAGCTGATAGCTGATAGCTGATAGCTGATAGCTGATAGCTGATAGCTGATAGCTGATAGCTGAAAACCCATAAATTACGTTATGTTAAATTGCAGGATTTAAATTAAAGTGGGCGTAATCATACAAACTAGCCCACTTATGATAGGGTTTTGAGGTCTTAATTTAGCTCAGAATCGACCCAAAATTTAGTACCTTTTAAAACAGCTTGCAGTGCAAGGCCACTTTCGGTTAAAGAGTAAACAGTAACTTGGTCAGCAATAGCTTCGGCAACTAAAGCGCCACCTTTATCTTGGTATTTTGCAGCAGCATCGGCATTACCACCGAACGCCCAACCATGTTTAATAAATCTATTTAACGCTGCTTGATCGTGAAAAACCATCACAATATTGAAATCTTTAACACCTAAACCTAAGCCTAAACCAGCTTCACCCATATTCATATAGGTAGATTTTCCGGTTAGGTTATTTTTTACTACACCGTACCCACCACCAAAACTGGCTAAAATAACGTTTACATTGGCATTATCAAATACAGCATAACCGGCAGAGTTTGCAATTTGAGTTTTAACATCTGGTTTTTTTTCGTATAGAGCAGTTAATGTATTCGATTTCATACTTTGTACTAAAGCACGTTTTTCTCCAGGGGAAGCACTGCCTGTAGTAGCGCAACCTGTTAATAAAACGCTAATAACTAACATGCTCAACAGAAGTAATTTTTTCATGATTTTTCCTTTAATAAGGTATATGGTTAATAAATCTGCGTTTAGCATAAATATCAAAAATTCATTATGTCCAATACTAGACAGTATCGGACTTTAAGGTTAACCTATAAGTCTATTATTTTCTTATATATTTTACTATTATGCTTGTTGCTCTGGTCGATACATTAAAACAATTACGTTATCAAATAGCTCATCTTGAAGATAATACACTCTCATCAGAATATCCAGAACTAGCCTATTTTATACAGCAAGTCAGCTTGACTGTAACTGAATCAAAGGCTGATCTTAATTTTTTATACCAGTTTTTATATGTTTATGGACGAAAATCTGAGGCAACCTATAGTCGTTTTCGTAATGAGTTGGAACGTTTTTATTTATGGTCATGGCTTATAGCTGAAAAATCTGTATTTGAACTTAAGCGTGAAGATATTGAAGCCTATGTCGATTTTATGGTTGAACCGGATAAAAAATGGGCATCTACATCTGTTCAATGGCGTTATAAAGATGAGCAAGGAATTCGTCGGTTAAATCAAAATTGGCGCCCTTTCATGTTAAAAGAATCTATTGCTAGTCAGCAAACATTATCGGCTATGTTTACTGCCCTCAATGTATTTTATAAATTCGCTATTTTAGAAGAAAAAACCTTTGCTAATTTTGTACCTGTTGTTAAAAAAAATAGTCCCTACTTGGTTGTGCAATCGCAAATACAAATCCCCGATACATTAAGTGATATTCAATGGGAATATGTATTTGGCGTTACCCGAGATATATGCGAACAAAAACCAGAGTATGAAAGAAACCTTTTTACCCTCGCCTGTTTAAAAGGATTATATTTACGTATATCAGAATTATCAGAGCGTCCACAATGGTCACCTGTTATGTCTCATTTTTGGCAAGATAACGATGGCTTTTGGTTTTTACGTATAATGGGTAAGGGTAATAAATTACGAGATGTAACTTTAAGTGATGATTTTCTTAAGTATTTAAAACGCTACCGGTTATATCGTGGTTTACCTGCCCTGCCCCGCGTTGACGAATCCGACCCGTTAGTGCATAAAATTCGTGGCCAAGGTGGAATGACCGTAAGACAAATTCGACGTTTAGTACAACAAAGTTTTAATATTGCTCAGCAGTCATTACTTGATGATGGCTTTAAAGATGACGCGGAACAATTAGAAGCGGCCACTGCACATTGGCTTCGACATACCGGTGCAACGCATGATGCACAAACTCGACCTTTAAAGCATTTATCTGAAGATTTAGGTCACGCAAAAATAGCCACAACCGATCAAATATATATTCAAACAAATATTAAAGAACGGGCAAAGTCTGGAATAAAAAGGAAGATTTAATGGAATACTTAATTATTGCTTTTATTGGTGCATTATTTTTAATTTATTCTATAACACTACGCCAATTAGAAAAAACAGAAATTACTGGGCCGATGTTTTTTGTTATAGGGGGGATACTGCTAGCATTGATAGCTCCGAACGAAAGTGAAAATTTTAAAAATGGCTTACGGTTTTTACTGCCCTTTATAGAGTTAACGCTCAGTATCTTTTTATTTACCGATGCAGCAAAGTCAAAACTAGGAGTATTAAGCCATAGTTTTCAATACCCAAGTTTACTTTTATTTGTTGCCTTACCATTAACTCTATTACTCGGGATTGCTACCGCGTTATTTTTATTTGCTGAGCTTTCATTAATTCAAGCAGCACTTATCGCAATTATATTAACCCCAACCGATGCGGCGTTAAGTAAGGGGTTATTAAGTAATACAAAAGTGCCTGAAAAAATAAGAGAAGGTATTAATACTGAAAGTGGCTTAAACGATGGCTTATGTGTGCCTATATTTTTAATATTTATTCTGCTTGCAAAAAATCCTGAATCCTCAATTACTGCAACACAAACGTTAAGTGTATTTGGTAGAGAGTTGGGAGTTGCATTATTAATTGCATTCGCAAGTATTGCTGTTTTTATTCCGTGTTTAAACTTTGCAATGAAGCGACATTACTTTGCCCAAAACACTAGCCCGTTTTTACTATTGGGTTTTGCTATGGCTGTATTTTCACTTACGCAATATTTTCATGGCAGTGGATTTATTGCCGTATTTGTAGCGGGGCTTTTATTTGATAAATACGCGAGCACCAAAATAAACAAAGAGCTGATTGAAGACTCAGAGCATATAGCTGACTTTTCCTCTTTAATGATTTGGTGTTTATTCGGTTTTGTTTGTGCTTATTTAGTAATCCCGAAATTAAATACTGAAATAATGATTTATGCGCTACTTAGTACAACACTGATCAGAATAATTCCTGTTATGTTGTCACTGCAATTTACGTCATTAAAAATAAAAGAGCGTTTAACGTTTGCTTGGTTTGGGCCGCGAGGATTGGCTTCGATTGTTTTTACTTTAATGGTTATTGATACACAAATAGAAAATAAATTTCAAATTGCGACCATTGCTATGACTACAATTTTATTTAGTGTATTTATACATGGAATTAGTACAAAACCCATTGCAGACAGTTTTGCTAAAAAAACTAAATAAATATAAGTAAAATAAAAAGGCGTACTTAATAATAAGTTACGCCTTTTTATTTTCAGCTCAATTAATAAATTATTAACTAAGTACATTTGCCAGTAACTCTATTGGATGCTTGGGTTTAAACTTTTCAAAACGTTTAACTTGGCTACGACATGAGAATCCCGTTGATAAAAGTTGCTCAGGTTTATTTTTATCAACAATAGGTTTCCAACTCATTTCGTAAAGCGATCGAGAGTTATCTTGGTTTTGTGCTTCGTGGCCATACGTACCTGCCATTCCACAACAACCCGTATTTGTAGTGTTTAATGTTAAACCAAGTTCATCAAAAATAGTTTTCCAAACACTTGCCGCTTTTGGTAAAGCGGTTGTTTCAGTGCAGTGGCTCAATAATGTAAATTCAGTATTTAAATTTTGTTTAGCCGTTAACTGTTTAAACGATTGTGTTTCTAGCCATTCATGGGCAAGTAGAACATGAAAGTCACCACGGTTATTTTCTAAAATTGTATTATATTCATCGCGATAACACATCACCAAAGACGCATCTAAACCTACTAATGGCGCATTGATTTCGTTAAGTTGATTTAGAAATTCTGCAGCATTTTTAGCTGTCACTTTAAACTCATGTAAAAAACCTTTCACATGTTGAGGCTTACCATTGGGTTTAAATGGTAACAACATGGGTTTTTTTCCAAGCTGTGTGATCAGTGTAATAAAGCTCTCAACCAATTCAGCTTCGTAAAAGCTGGTGAATGGGTCTTGAACAATGAGTACATACTCATTTTGCTCATCGGCGCTTAACTTTTTAAGTAAATTTAAATCAAATTTTTGCGCTTTGTTTATACGTTTACCGAGTGCTGGAATACTTAGCTGCGGGGTGTCAACATAACCGACCGTTTTTTTAATAATGCTACTAACCAATGATGTTTTTACAATTGGGTTAATAATCCGAGCAAACTTTGCCATTAACGGTGCGCTATTTTCGATATTACCCACTAAATAATCTTTCAGTGGGCGCGCATAATAACTATGGTAATAATTTAAAAAACGAGCTCGAAAAGTTGGTACATCTACCTTTATTGGGCAAGCGGTAGTACACGCTTTACATGCTAAACATTCGTCCATTGATGCTTTTACTTCGTGAGAAAAATCGTAAACGCCTTTATTTTTTTCACGGCTATGAACAAAACGCTCCCACCAGGTGATCACTTCACCTTTGTTTAGCTCTTTTTCTACTTCAAGCAAATTAACATCTTTCGATTCTTGAAGTCGTAACCATTCACGCATTAAACCCGCGCGACCTTTAGGTGAATTACGGCGATCGCCGGTCACTTTATAAGATGGGCACATTGGCGAGTTTTCATCATAATTAAAACACAAGCCGTTACCATTACAGGTCATTGCATTATTAAAACTGGTTTTAACATCAATAGAAATTTGCTTATCGAAGTAAGAACGTTTCTGCCCATCAACACTAACTAGTGAGTCTTTACTTTCAATAGGTGTGCATATTTTACCAGGGTTTATTTTATTGTTTGGGTCAAATACAGATTTTATTTTGCGTAATTGGGTAAATAAATGCTCACCAAAAAATTCAGGGCCGTATTCACTTCGGTAGCCTTTACCATGCTCGCCCCACATTAATCCACCGTATTTAGCGGTGAGTTTTACTACCTCATCTGAAATTGTGCGTAGTAATTTTTCTTGTTCTGGGTCACACATATCAAGCGCGGGTCTAACATGTAATACACCGGCATCAACATGGCCAAACATACCATATTGTAAATTATGGCTATCAAGTAGCGCTCTAAATTCAACAATGTAATCGGCTAAATTTTCAGGCGGGACGGCAGTATCCTCGGCAAACGCGAGGGGTTTTTGGCTTCCTTTTACATTACCTAATAAACCCACTGATTTTTTACGCATTGCATAAATTTTTAGTATATCGCTTTTATCGCTGGTTAACTGATAGCCAATAACACCATTAGTTTGGTTTTCAACGCACTCATCTAATAATTTACATAAAGTGTCTACTTTGTCTTTTATGTCTTGTGGTGATACAGCATTAAACTCAACCATGTTGAGTCCTTGCATATCTTTATTTGGTACATCGGTTATTAAGTCCGATACTGAATGCCAAATAATATCTTCACGCGCGAGATTTAATACTTTGCTGTCAACGGTTTCAACCGAGGTAGCACGGGCATCAACCAAAAATGGTGAATGGCGAAGTGCAGAATCAAAACTGTCATATTTTATATTGATGAGTGTTTTAAATTCAGCAATGGGTGTTAGGTTTAATTTCGCCTCAGTGACTATACCTAATGAGCCTTCAGAGCCTGTAATTAGTCGACTCATATCAAAAGTTTGTAAGTCTTCACTTAGCACATGCTCTAGGTCATACCCAGTTAAGAAGCGATTTAACCGCGGGAATTTTGCTAAAATAGCGTCGCGTTCATTAATTGAAATATCTAAAATCGTTTTGTATATTTGACCAATTAAAGTATCTTGATCGGCAATTATTTTTGCTTTTTCTATATCTATTGGGCTGGTAGACATTGCTGTGCCGTCGACTAAATACGTGGTTAGCCCTAAAACGTGGTCGCTTGTTTTGCCATAAACTAATGAACCTTGGCCAGATGCATCTGTACTGATCATGCCGCCAATGGTGGCGCGGTTACTGGTAGATAAATCGGGTGAAAAGAAAAATCCATAAGGTTTCAAAAAGTCGTTAAGTTGATCTTTTATCACGCCAGTTTGGACTCGTACCCAACCTTCTTCTACATTTATTTCGAGGATTTCACGCATGTAACGTGATAAATCAACCACAATACCTGGGGTTAAAGATTGTCCGTTAGTCCCTGTTCCGCCGCCGCGCGGGCCAAAAGTTAACGACAAAAACGGATCATGAGATGCAGTTTGTAAGGCAATTTGAATGTCTTTTTCACTTTTTGGAAAAATAACACCTTGCGGAAGCTGCTGGTAAATACTGTTATCGGTTGATGCAGTCAGCCTCGTTGCATAACTGGCGTCTGTATCTCCAGTAAACCCTTGATTTTTTATGGTATTTAAGTAGTTTGCAACCAATTCGGTCGCGGCATCTTGTTGTGTAATCGTTGCTATCATGGCGGCGCTTTTTAATGCATTTGTGTAATTATATCATGGTGATGGCTAATAGAAATTGAAGATTTTACAGTTTGTAACACTCTTTTAATCGTAATATGAGCAGCTCTAATTATAATCAAATTAAACGCCTACTATGAGGTTTATATGAAAAAACTACTTATACAGATCAGCGGGACACTGTTTATTTTATTAGGGCTACTATTTGCCGTAGTACCTGGACCCTCGTTAATATTTTTTATTGCAGGTTTACTGTGCTTTTCTATGTATTACCCAAAAGCGAGAGGTTATTTAGCGTGGTGTCAAAAAGCGCTTACTCGTTCATGTGCTTATTTAGATAAAAAATTAGCAAAACACACATTTTAAGCCATAAAAAATGCCAGCAGATGCTGGCATTTTTTTAACAAGGTAATTTATTTAGCGAGTTTATCAGCTAAATATAACCATGTTTCTAGTACTGTATCTGGGTTAAGCGAGACAGAATCAATGCCCTGCTCTACTAACCATGCAGCAAAATCTTCATGATCTGAAGGACCTTGACCACAAATACCTACGTACTTACCTTTTTCTTTTGCTGTTTTAATAGCCATCGAAAGAAGCTTTTTGATTGCAGGGTCGCGCTCATCAAATAAGTGCGCAATTAAACCTGAATCACGGTCAAGACCAAGCGTTAACTGCGTTAAATCGTTAGAGCCGATAGAGAAACCATCGAAGTATTCTAAAAATTCTTCAGCCATTAATGCATTTGACGGAAGTTCACACATCATAATTACTTTAAGACCATTTTCGCCACGTTTAAGGCCATGCTCTTCAAGTAATTCAATAACGCGTTTACCTTCTTCAAGGGTACGTACGAATGGGATCATGATTTCAATGTTAGTCATATCCATAGTATTTCTAACGCGTTTTATTGCTTCACACTCAAGGGCAAAACAATCACGGAAATCTTCAGAAATATAACGCGCAGCACCACGGAAACCAATCATTGGGTTTTCTTCTTCTGGCTCGTATTGCTGGCCGCCCACTAAGTTTGCGTATTCGTTTGATTTAAAATCAGACATACGAACAATTACACGCTCTGGAGCAAACGCACAACCTAGGGTAGAAATACCTTCAACAAGTTTACCAATATAGAATTCAACAGGTGATTCGTAACCGGCAATCATGTCAGTGATTTCTGCTTTTAATGCATCAGTTTGTGCATCAAAATTTAATAATGCTTTAGGGTGAACACCAATCATACGGTTGATGATAAACTCAACGCGCGCAAGGCCAACACCTGAATGTGGTAAACGTGCAAAATCGAATGCGCGATCCGGGTTACCTACGTTCATCATTACTTTCATTGGAAGTTCAGGCATTTCGTCAACACGTGAAGTAAGTACTTCAAAGTCTAAAATACCTTCATAGATGAAACCAGTATCGCCTTCGGCACATGATACAGTAACTTCTTGACCTGCTTTAATTAAGTCTGTTGCATTACCACAACCAACAACGGCTGGAATACCTAACTCACGTGCAATAATCGCAGCATGACAAGTACGGCCACCACGATTTGTAACAATCGCAGCCGCGCGCTTCATGATAGGTTCCCAATCTGGGTCGGTCATATCGGTAACTAAAATGTCACCTACTTGTACTTGGTCCATCTCTTTGATTGAATCAAGTACACGCACAACACCACTACCAATTTTATGACCAATTGCACGGCCTTCAACAACAACATTGCTGCTGCCATTTAGTTGGAAGCGTTCCATTACGTTAGTGTCTTCGTTTGAACGAACTGTTTCTGGACGCGCTTGAACTATATATAGTTTGCCATCGTTACCATCTTTTGCCCATTCGATGTCCATTGGACGACCGTAATGTTTTTCAATGATTACAGCTTGTTTGGCAAGGTTTTGCACTTCTTCATCTGTAATCGAGAATTTGTTTGAAAGTGCTGAGTCTACGTCAACAATTTCTACTTGTTTGCCATGAGCTTTGTCTTGTGAGTAAATCATTTGAATGGCTTTAGAGCCAATATTACGACGAACTACTGATGGCTTGTTTTTAAGCAGCGTTGGTTTATGAACATAAAATTCATCAGGATTTACCGCACCCTGTACAACCATTTCACCCAAACCATAGCTTGATGTAATAAATACAACATCTTCAAAACCAGATTCAGTATCAATACTAAACATAACGCCTGATGCTGATTTATCTGAGCGAACCATGCGTTGAATACCTGCCGATAAGGCAACACCACGGTGATCGTAGCCTTGGTGAACACGATAAGAAATTGCACGGTCGTTAAATAACGAAGCGAATACGTGTTTGATGGCTGTCATTACAGAATCTATACCAACAACGTTTAAAAACGTTTCTTGTTGGCCTGCAAAAGAGGCATCTGGCATATCTTCAGCGGTTGCTGATGAACGAACAGCGAATGAAACATCTGCAGTTGTGTCGCCATGTAGCTGGCTGTATGCGTCGCGGATTGCTTTGTCTAGACTAGGTTGGAATGGGGTATCGATAATCCACTGGCGGATATCGGCGCCGACTTTGGCGAGTGTGTTTACATCATCAACATCGAGTGTATCTAAAATGTCATGAATTTTTGCGTTGAGTCCTGATTGTTCTAAAAACTCGTTAAAAGCGTCTGAGGTAGTAGCAAAACCACCTGGGACTTGCACACCTGCGTTAGCTAAGTTTGAAATCATTTCACCAAGTGACGCATTTTTACCGCCAACTCGAGGAACATCTTGCATACCAAGCTCTTGATACCAGAGAACGTATTCTTGCACGGATCTTTCTCCAAAAAACAAATTGTAGTAGTAACTGTGAGAGTTAAGAAAGAAAACCTTTTATAAAGGTCGCCACCATTCTACACTGGCAAACGTCCCCACGTAAACCGTGATACACTGATTTTAAAATTAAATGTAATAAAAAAGAGGCTTTATGAGAACTGCGTTTTATATTTCAGATGGCACAGCAATCACATCTGAAGTGTTTGGTCATGCGACTTTATCTTTATTCCCTGTCGAATTTAATCATAAAACAATCCCTTTTGTAGAAACTGAAGAAAAAGCGCATGAAATAAAAGCGCTTATTAACGCTACGTCATCTAAGCAAGGTGAAAAGCCTTTGGTGTTTTTTACTTTTGTGAATCATAAATTGTCTGAGATTATTCGCTCAGCGGATGCAGTTTCATACGATTTTTTAAGTACCTATAGCGAAAAAATTGAAAAAGAATTAAATGTGGCGCCAGTACCAAAAGTACACAGAACACACTCTATTCATGAAAAAAGTTATGATTTTAGAATTGATGCCGTTAATTACGCGTTGATGAATGATGATGGTGGCAACATTAAAAACTTTGCGGAGGCTGATATTATTTTAGTTGGCGTTAGTCGAAGTGGTAAAACACCCACCAGTCTTTATTTAGCGTTGCAGTATGGCATTAAAGCAGCCAATTACCCGATAACCGAAGACGACTTAGAAAGCGAAGGTTTACCAAAATGCTTAGTGCCTTATAAGCATAAACTGTTTGGCTTAACTATTGATCCAGAGCGTTTGGCTGCAATAAGAGACAGACGCATGGCAAATTCAAAATACGCATCAATCAGGCAGTGTCGTATTGAAGTGCGCGAAGTTGAAATGCTGTATAAAAAACATAAAATTGCCCATTTAAATTCTACTCATCATTCTGTTGAAGAAATTTCAGCAAAAATCATTTCTGATACAGGCCTTGAGCGTCGTAAGTACTAACAAACTAATGTGTGATTTAAGCGCGTAATTACAGTTAATACACAAAAAAGCCGCTAAATAAAAGCGGCTTTTGGTATTTATGAACGGGTATTATTTACGCGCATCTTTTAGTAAATCAGCTACTAAAAATCCAAGCTCTAATACTTGATCAGCATTTAAGCGTGGGTCACATTGTGTTTTGTAGCGCTGAGCAAGGTCATCGTCAGATAAACCGTATGCACCGCCAGTACACTCTGTTACATGTTGGCCGGTCATTTCTAAATGAACACCGCCTGCGTAAGAACCCTCTGCTTTATGAACAGCAAAGAATTGGCTAATTTCGCGCATGATATTATCAAAGCTACGCGTTTTGTAACCTGAGCTGGCTTTTTCAGTATTGCCATGCATTGGATCTGAGCTCCAAATTACTTTGCGACCTTCTTGCTGTACTTTACGCACCAGCGCAGGTAACTTCTCTGGTAATACATCCGCACCCATGCGCGTGATAAGTGTTAATCGGCCTGGGATATTATCCGGGTTAAGCGCATCGATTAAACGGATAAGCTCGTCTGGATCCATACCTGGTCCAACTTTAACGCCAATTGGGTTTTTAATACCTTTAAAAAATTCAATATGAGCATGGTCTAGCTGGCGAGTACGTTCACCAATCCAAACAAAGTGTGCTGAACAATCGTACCAGTCACCTGATAAATGGTCTCTACGTGTTAATGCTTCTTCGTAGCCTAGTAATAACGCTTCGTGTGACGTGTATAAATCAGTTTCTTTTAAGCTTGGCGCTATAGTTGAATTAATACCACACACTTCCATAAATTCTAACGCGTCTTGAATTTTGTCTGCAAGTTGTTGGTATTTTGCTTTTTGTGGATTAGCAGCAACAAAGCCCATGTTCCAACGGTTAACTTGATGTAAGTCGGCAAGTCCACCTTGTGCAAAAGCGCGTAGCAAATTTAGCGTTGCCGCACTGTGATGATATGCAGTCATTAAACGTTGAGGGTCTGGAATACGTGCTTCTTCAGTAAACTCAAAGTTATTTACTATATCACCACGGTAAGATGGCAACGAAACGCCGTCTATTGTTTCTAAGTCGGCTGAACGTGGCTTAGCGTATTGACCTGCCATACGTGCAATTTTAACAACCGGGCACTTTCCACCATAGGTTAATACTACAGCCATTTGTAAGATGGTTTTAAATGTATCGCGAATATTAGCTGCATTAAAGTCGCTAAACGATTCTGCACAATCTCCACCTTGAAGTAAAAAGGCACGGCCTTCGCATACGTCTTCAAGTTGTTTAAATAAACTTCTTGTTTCTTCGGCAAATACTAAAGGCGGTGCACTTTTCAACTGGCTTTCTACCGACTTTAATACGTCTTGATCTGGGTACTGTGGTTGCTGCAGTATTGGAAGTTCTCTCCAGCTATTTGGGTTCCACGATTGCATGTTCATTCCTCATTCCTATTACCTGATGTTATGAAATTAACGTATGCAGTGTGCTTTGTTCAAGGACTAAATACACTATTTACTAATTATTTAGTTATTAGTTAAATTTTAATAAGATTTAAGAGCCTATTTTGAGTTACTTTTGATGAGCAAGTTTATAAAGCAAAAATAAATAAACATTTAAAAACAATAATCTAAGTAGGTAGAGTGTGCATTATAATGGCTTGAGTAGAAGCTTAACAGCTAAGCGATGGTGATACAGATAGCAATAGGAACACATCATACTTAATTTGCACTTATGTAATCTTATCTTTACGGGTGGTTTTAAAAAAGAATGCTACTCAATTATGCGCTTTTAAATATTTATGCTAGCGCTTCATGCAAAGCTCAGTGCCTTAACTCGCCCCTTCTATTATTTCCTTTAAAGTATGTGAAGCAAAAGTACTTAAAAAACCAATTAAGAACACATCATACTTAGTTTAACTTGTTGTAAATCTTAGCTAAAGCATGTTATTTAAAAAATAACTATCAAAAGAAAAAATTGTTTGCGAAAATAGTAGACAAGTAAGATGTGTTCTAGGTAGGTAGCTAATGGTTACAAAGGTACAAATAAGAAGTCAGTTTGATTTACTTAATGAATTAACACTTAGCTTAATTGATGAGCTTAAAGAGGTTGGCTTTGCTAAAGCAGAGTATTTTCAATTACCTGAGATTAGTAGTACTGAAGAAAATATAATTCCTGAGTCTATAAGCGTTTCAAAAATAACAGGGGAATTGGCACATAAGGCAATTTTAAATGCTTTCTCAGATATGTATAAAAAGCCAGGGCTAAGCAGCCGAGTATTAAAGCGACACCCTGGTTTGCTAGTAATAAAAGAGGCGAATAAACAAGCCATTATTGATCGCATAGCACAGGTAAATAGTGCAAAAGCAGCTTTTAAAAATTGTATTTTAGCAATAGATAATAACGACGCGCGATTTGAAGCGGTGCATAATGCAATGCCAAATTTAATAACGCTTGCGGCGTATCGTAAAATTCATAGTGAAATTGAATCCCCTTTTTCTGTTCGCTTTACTTGGATGCATAAACACGCAACCAAAACACTTACAAAAAAAATGGCGCTTGAAATGTTAGAAAAATCGGCAGGCTATAAAAACCCGCGAATGATTGATCAGCAAAAATGGCAGTCACTGGTTGCACAAGAACAGGTTCGAGTAGCCAGTTTGGGTGAAAAAGAAAAATTGCGAATTAGGCGCCCTACTCGAGTTAGTCCTCAAGTTAATGTGAGGTACACTGCACAAAATCGCTATCATGTTAGTGCTGCTTTACCTTTTATACTAATTAACCCACAGCCCGACGTAAAATTTGGCGAACTACCGTGTTACCAAAAACCCTTATCGCATCCCCGAAAACGCGAATATGATTTTCTAGTGGACCGATTATATTTAGAACAAGTAACTAAATAAATTATGTTAAAAAGGCCACATTATGTGGCCTTTAATATATTTGTTGGTAAAAATAAATAGAATTACTTTTCTACAATTTCTTCCAGCTTATCTTCATCAATCAATACCGCATTCTCAACAATGCGTTTGCCGCCTTGTATTTCAATACGCTTATTGTGTTTATTTAATGCCAATATCTCATCACAAAATTGATCAGACGGATGCATTTCATAAGTGTAATCGACTATGTTGCCGGTTTTATCATCTTTAACATTGGTAATGCTGTATTCAGATATTGCTCCTTTTTCAATTAAATCTTTCATCGTGGTTGTCATATCACGACGCAGTGCTTTTAATTTATTTTCGGTAATATCATCCGTTGAGTAAATAGAGCCATATTTTTCCATAATAGAAAGTAATCTAAAATGGTAGGTTTTTCCTGGTGCTGCATAACGCCATAAATGATATAAACGCAGCATCATCCAACGCGATAATCCGCGTTTTAATTCTTGTGCACTGTTAAAGTAATAACCTTTGTATTCAAGGTTATCAATCATGTTGTGTACAAATGCATTTAAACACGCAACACATTTTACGTTTCCGCCTTGGCCTTTCTTACCACTAAAGTGCAAAGACGATAAAAAGTTCATATTCGACTCGTAAAACGAATCATCAATATCAGAATTTTTAGTATCCGTTGCAGAATATTTAAAAGAAAGTTTAGAACCTTGCAATGCTTCAAGCGACTCTTTAATTTGCGGATATGGCATAGATTGGCCAACCGCTTTAAGCTCTTGTGCTAATTCGTTCATAGAAAACACAACGGCATATTGAATACCGGACTTAAAATTAATTTTTACAATTTTACCTTTTGAAGCTAGGCGAATTAATGCGCGCTCTACTTTTTCTTCTCTATCTGATGGCCACACTAAATATTCTACATCTTCGCCATCTTTACGAGTACTGACCACAGCCGGTGTTATTTTTATTTCGCCATCATATAAAATACCATCTACTTTTTCAGATATCTTACGCGTAATGATGGTTTTTTTAGGGGCTTCTTCAAGTGGCAGCTTTTTGTGGCCTGAGCGAACAAAACGTCCCCACAGATCATAATGGTTAAATGTGTTAGAGTAAGCGCGTAACCCATGGGCTGCATTTTCTATCGAAATTCGCACATCTTTATTATCTGTAAATAGTGCTAGGCTTTCGTTATCGATCGCACTTTCCACCCCGTGAATTTGGCCCCTAAGTGTATCGGGCAAGTTATCTACCGAGATGTTGACCTTTCGGCTCATGGTTTTTATTTCCGTTTTTATTGTGACAGCTAATAACAACACATAAAGCCACAAAAGTTAAATGTTTAAGTTAGTATAAAAGTGATCTGACTTCAAATAAAATGCTCAGATCATTATTTTACTAAGGAAAACTTAAGACAAGCGGTTTCAGATCACATTTTTACTAACTGAGTGTTGATAAGCCAAATTTTTACTAACTAAATAATAATTTTGTCCATTACAAAGTGTTTTTTTTTATATTTTACACGACAAATTATATAAAAATATTAACCCCCTGTGGATAAGCTTAGTTCGAGTTAGCATAGATCTGATCTGTACTTACTACAGATCAGATCTATACTAATTAAACCATGCATTATCACTATTGCTTAGTGCATAACTTTATAATTTACTTAGTAAAAATATGATCTACAGGTAGGTGTTTGTGAGTAACTCAGTGCTTAACCTGTGCGTAACTTGGATTGTAAATATTCGCTTAGTAAAAAGCTGATCTGCAAGTAGATAAGGATCTGATCTTAACCACGTACAATACTGATCCACTATTTTTAATATTATTTATATAAATCATTATGTTATATATGTATTTTACACCCTTAGCCTTTAATACCTTATATATTTAACCATACTTAAACTTCTTTATTTATACTAAGCAATCTTAAAGGGTTAAAAATTATTTTATATGTCATGTATTTAAAAGACATGTCGCCTTAAATAGTTGTTTACAGCTAATTGAATGGACATTATACTAAACACCTAACTTTGAGGAATAAAGTATGTCTATCAATAAAAACGCGCTAGATACTTATCGACTTTTGAAAGCAACCGCAGAAGTTGCTGAAAAATCACTAGAAGGACGTATCCAACATTATCGCGCCCATCTTAAATCTGAAGAAAAAGAATTAAGAACTTACACCCAAAAAGCAGCAGCTGATTTACTTGGCTGTAATAATCGTACCTTAAAAAGACGCCATGACAATGGTGACTTTGACGATTTAAATATAAAACGCGGTGCAAACGGCCACTATGCCTACACCTTAGTTAATATTTTTGCTATGGCTGATATTATGGACATACAGCCTGATCACCGCGCATCAACAGACAAACTCCAAGTTATTGTTATTAACTCATTAAAAGGTGGTTGTGGTAAAACAACAAGCATGGTTAACATTGCTGCTGCACTCGCTACTACTAACATTAAACGTTACCGTATCGGTATAATTGATTTAGATCCTCAAGGGTCATCATCAAGCTTTTTCCCATCTTCAGAGCCCGATCCAATTACCGTTGGTGATTTGATGCGTGACTGCATTGACCTTGATGAAGGTGAAACATGGCCTGAATTTGTGTCTAACTCTTTTTTACCAACACATATTCCTAATATTCGTGTTTTACCATCAGGTATGGATGACTTTTATTTTGAGCACGAAACAGCAACATTACTCAAAGACACCTCCAATTATGAGCAAACACGTCATTATCACAAACTACTAGAACGCGTGATAGAGCCGGTAAAAGATGAGTTTGATATTCTTTTAATTGATACAGCGCCAACGCTTAACTTTATGTTTTACAATGCATTAATGGCTTCAACGGCGATGCTAATTCCGGTTCACCCTGAAGCGGTAGACTTTGATGCAAATAATAAATATTTAAAACGTTTAGGTGAGATTTATCATACCGTTGCCGCTCTTGGCCATGATGGTTGGGACTTTATGCAATTTTTAGTTACCAATTATGTGAAAGGCAATCATTCACAACGTGACATAGTTAAAGATGTTCGTAGTGCTTTTGGCCGCCAAGTAATGAGCTATCCTATTAATCATAGTTCAGCAATTACCGCCAGTTCATCGTCGTTCAATACTATTTTTGACCAAAAAGCATCTGACAGCTTAGCAAGTAGAGAGTCATTAATGCGCGCACAAGAAAATATCAAAGATGTAGTTGATGAACTCGAAATGCTAATTCGTTCTAATTGGCAATCCACTCAATCTAAATTAAATACGCCTAAGTAAGGATGTTGACTAAAAATGGCTAAAAAACGTAAAAATGACACCCGCTTAGATCCCTTTGCAACCGCTGTTGGCAGTAGTAGCTTAGATGCCCTTTTAGAGCAAGCCAATGCAGGCGATGTTATTCGTATGCCTGCTCCTAGTGATCCTAATCGGGAAATAACGCTTGTTTGTAAAGTGATTGCTCACAACGAGATTGAAAAATCGACCCAAGTTTATGGTAAAAATCGTCGCGTACAAGCGCTTTTAAACGAAAAGTCAGTCGCAGATATTCTTCCTGCTATTAAAGAAGATGGCCGTAATCAGCACCCTGCCCTATTGTGGGAGCAAGGTGATATGAGCCTTGTATTAGCTGGCTCTAGACGTCGTAAAGCCTGTATTTTAGGTGGCGCAGACTACCTCGTATTGAGTTCTAGTGACTTTAGCGAGCAAGATGCCAAAGTACTTGCGGTTTCATCAGATCAATACATTGCCCCTAGTCTTTGGGAGTTGGGTCAAGCGTATCAGCAAACTAGAAACGATCTTATTCAACAAGGCAAAAAAGGCTCGTACCGTGAAATTGCTGTTATTGAAGGGGTATCGCATACAGCGATTGCTGATGCGATAAAAGCGTATGAGCAAATATCTGCAGATGTTATAGCCCTTTACCCAACAGCTAATCATGTTGGTAGAGAAGTTGCTAAAAAGCTGATTAACGCAAAGGAGCGCGATGAGGAAGCATTTAACGAGTTAGTTGTTGCACTTGCCAGCAATGATGAAATTAACGCCTTAGAAGCCGACGACAAGCGCGCTATGCTAATTACTAAATATCTAACTGCAGAGCCTAAAACAGCATCAAAACGTGAAGCGGTTTTAGAAAATGACTTTATTAGTGTGCAACGTAACCTTAAAAGTGGTGACGTTTCAATTAAAATAAATAATAAAGTGATGACAGACAAGCGCTTAGAGCAACTTACTAAGCTATTAAGTGCCTTTAATTAGTTAGTAATATCGTGATCTGTAAAAGGGGTTGGGTTAGTTAAATCATGATCTAGACCTCTTTTTTAGTTGGTAAAAATCTGATCTTTAGTGGCATAAAAAGGCTAAAAACATGGCCTAAACCATCAAGGATCATATTTTTACTAACTAAACACCTCCTTTTAATGCCATTTTTCACCTTGTTAGTAAAAACCTGATCTAAGCCTAACTAAACCTCCTTTTAAAGTTAATTAATTGTTTTTATTTTGTAATTTAAACGTGCTTTTTTAGTGAGCAAAATTAAACAATGATCGCCAATTCGCTATAAACCAATTTTTTACTAACCAATCAGATCCAACCAGTTTATTTTAAAAATAATATTGCTTTAGCTCAGCGCTGATAAGGCATATACTGGAAAAATTGTTTTTAAATTTTAATACTTTGAGTGACATGTCTGCTAACTTATCAAAAAATGATTTAATGGCTATTTTTGAAGAAATTAAAAATGAGCAGGCTACTCAGTTTCCTCTTTCTGAGCGATTCATAAAAAAATTATTTAAACCCGCGGTGTTGGCCAAAGGAAAATCGTACTATAAAAACGGCCAAATCAGTTGGTTAGAACATAATGCAGATTTTTCTGTGGTTGACTCTACGGTGCAAGGTGATAAAGGAATCGCGTTCAACCAACGTATTGAGATCAGTAAATTACCAACTGGTTATTCGGTCGATACCCACTGTACCTGTAATGTTAAAACTAAATGCCGCCATTTGGCCGCTATTTTGTTAAAGCTTAAAATTGAGCATTCTGGTGAGTACGGTGAAGATTATTTTATTAATGATTGGTTTAGTGAACTAAGCGCACTTAAAAACACCGACCAAGCTCAACCCTCGCAAGTATTACTGTTTGTATTAGACATAGAAAACAACAAAGTATTTTTAACCCCTAAAATTGCCAACTACGATAAAAATAATAATTATGCACTTGGGCGAAATTTAACTGAGCAACAGCTTAATAGTTTTGTAACCCCTAGCGATTTGCTCGAAAGTGATTTTAGATTATATAGCTGGATCCGATCGCAAAATGCGGTCGGTAATATTGAGCTTAAAGGTCAATGGGGTTTTAATGCGCTGCAGCAATTACTAGCCACAGACAGATTATTTTTACAACGCTCTCGAGTACCTATTAAAGCGCAACCTGGTTTACCTCTTAACTTTGTTTGGGAAAAACAAAAAGAGGTAACCCAGTTAAAAATTCACTTGGATCAAATTCCTAATTGGGCGTTAATTAAAACAACGCCGCCTATCTACTTAGATTTAGATAAATATAAATTAGGCCGTATTCGTACGCCCCTCAGTGCTGATGAAATTGCGCACTTACAAACTATACCGGCGCTGCACGATACAAACTTTGACCGAATTTATAAGCAGCTTGCTGATAACTTTGGTGTAGGTGTTATTCCCCACCCTACTAATACACCAAGCACGCCTGTTAAGTCGTTGAGTAATGCCATACTTAAAGTCAGCATGTCGGGCTCAGTAATGGCTATTTCGTTATCGTTTAAGTATAAAAATAAAAACTATTTAGCGGGCACCGCGCCTGCAAAGTTAATTAATAGCGCCTTTGAAAACACCGTTACCAATGAGTTAGTCAACTTAGGCTTCGATTTTTGTAAAGGGGGTTTACACAGCGAGTTTATTTTTAGTCAGGAATCGGCTATTCACTTACATTGGCTAGTTCACGAGGTACTTCCCAGCTTTAAACAACGCGGTTGGCAAGTATCAATGAGCAAAGTTAATGTTGCTGATACTAAAAGCCAAATCTCATTGCATGTAAACAGAGCTGCAAATCATCAAATGCATAGTAAAGTAATGCTAAACGATACCAAAGTAGCTACCCTATTAAATGTAAATAATAAACTTTATGAATCGTTAAACCGTCAAAGTGAATTATTTTATTACTACCCTGTTGGCCGTCAATTTGGGGTTATTGATAAAGCAGCGTTTAATTTATTAATTGAGTTTAAACTGCGGTTTGAATTTATTAAAACCCGTGACGAATTTAACATTCCGCTTTCATACTTACCTGAATTAGTTCAGCACACAGCTATTAATGTAGAGCTACATGACCCGTCACTAGAGCGTTACCTTGATGAACTAAATAACGATGCACTGCTATCACCTAACACTGCCATTCATGGCTTACACGATTCTGTAGTATTAAGAGAGTATCAGCAAGAAGGCGTAGCTTGGCTTAACTTTTTAAAGCGTAATCAGCTAGGTGGTATTTTAGCGGACGATATGGGCTTGGGTAAAACTTTGCAGGTGATTGCTTATTTAGCCAGTTCTTATAATACTCCGCAGGCTGGCCCTACGCTTATTGTTTGCCCAACAAGCTTAGTGAGTAATTGGCAAAACGAAATTAACAAGTTTGCTAAAAACTTAAAAGTCACCACTATTTTTGGTGCACACCGTAATGATTCGTTGCAGCATTTGGCACAAGCACAGTGTATATTAACCACCTATCCGTTATTAAAACGTGACATTGCTTATTATTCGCCACTGTATTTTGAAAACATTATTCTTGATGAAGCGCAGTATATTAAAAATGATACGGCACAGGTATCGCGGTTAGTTAAACGTTTGAATGCCGACTTTAAGCTTTGCTTAAGCGGTACCCCAATTGAGAACAATTTATTTGAATTAAAGTCGTTACTCGATTTTGCTATGCCTTCGCTATTAGGTTCCCAGGCGCACTTTAAGCAGCACTTTCAAGGTCCTATTGAGCGCGAAAGTAACATTGAGCGTGCAGAGCAGTTAAAAGCGTTAATTATGCCGTTTATTTTGCGCCGTACTAAAGCCCAAGTAGCTCAAGAACTGCCGCAAAAAACGGAGCTTGTTAAAGAGTTTGAGTTTGAGCCTAAACAAAAAGACATGTACCAAGGCATAACACATGCGCTTGAAGAAAAACTCATTGATTTATTTGCCGAGCAAGGCGTGCAAAAAAGTAAACTCGCCTTTCTAGAGGCACTATTAAAACTTCGCCAAATATGTTGTCATCCTAAACTTATTGAGCCAGAAACCGACGCTGCTAGTGCTAAGTTAGAATGGTTATCAAGCCATTTACCTTTAATGCTTAGCCTTGGCCGAAAAGTGATTATATTTAGCCAGTTTACCTCTGCCCTTGATTTAATTGCCGAGCGTTTAAATGAGCTAAATATTAATTTTAGTATGCTAACTGGGCAAACGCGTCATCGCGATAAAGTAATAGACGAATTCACTAGTGGTAACACTTCCGTGTTTTTAATTAGCTTAAAAGCCGGTGGTACAGGGCTTAATTTAACCCAAGCCGACACCGTTATTCATTTTGATCCATGGTGGAACCCAGCCGTTGAAAAACAAGCCACCGATCGTGCTTATCGAATTGGGCAAACAAACCCAGTGTTTGTTTATAAACTAATTATGGCTAACTCTATTGAACAAAAAGTATTTCAAATGCAGCAAGATAAGCAAGCGCTTGTAGATGCATTATTTACTGAAAAATCAATGAGTTTTACCCAGTTTGACGAACAACAAATGCTGTCTTTAATTAAAAGCTAAAATAATTTTAAAAAATCATGACGAGTTTTTGAACTTATTTAAATTGTGGGCGTCTATTAATATGCTTGGTTAAATTGCAGTTTCTCCAAGCTTTCATGTTGATATCCCATATAGTAGTTACTAGACATAGTAATGATTAAGCCAGCCAGTTATGTGCTGGCTTTTTTTTGCCTGAATATTTTAAACTATTTTATTTAAAATATTTTTGAACTAATCAATAATAGCTGGGTCTATTAATATGCTTGTAGTTGATGTGTTGTTATACAAGTTTCATGTTGATTTCCCTGTTTGATTACTAATTTAGTAATATTGAGCCAGCTTTATTAGCTGGCTTTTTTTATGCCTCAAATTCAACTTTTTTAAAATTATTTTGAACTAATTTAAATGCAGCGCGTCTACTATTATGCTTGTAGTTGATATGTTGTTTTACAAGTTTCATGTTGATTTCCCTGTTTGATTACTAATTTAGTAATATTGAGCCAGCTTTACTAGCTGGCTTTTTTTATGCGCTTAATTTAGTGTTTTACCCTACTGCTAAAGAGCGTAATTCGCTATGATGGCATGTCACTAAATTTTAAAAGTTTATTCTATGTTTACTTCGTTTTTATCCCATTTAGATTGGTTAAGTGTTGGTACTGGCGCTATAGCCGGTATGGCTATTTTCAGCGTTGTATCAGTCCAGTTAAGCAAAAAAATAAAGCGCCAAGTGAGTGAGCAGCAACAACAGTTATTGTTATTACAAAGCCAGTATGAGCATACGCAAAATCAATATGCCTCTTTAGTGGAAGAGCACGACTTGTTAGGGCTTACTCATCAAGAGCAACGTGATCAGGCGCAACATTTTAAAACGCGATTAACTGAGCAAGAAAAACAAAGCCAACTTTATAATCAATATTGGCGTAAAACCGAAGCCGAGCTAACCGCCCTGCGCGAGCAATATAACCTACGCGACGTAGAGCTTAATAATATACGCACCACTCTTGAGCAAAAACAGCAACATTTTAGCGAGCAACTCGCCCAAATAGAGCAAAGTAAAGAAACGCTTAAAAAAGAATTCGAAAATTTAGCCAATCAAATCTTAGAAGAAAAATCGCAAAAATTTAAAACTCTCAATCAAGAAAGCATAGAGCAGTTACTCAAGCCGGTTCAAGGTGAGCTAAAAGGCTTTCGAGATAAAATGGAATCTATTCACGTTGAAGATTTAAAACAACGTGCAGCACTTAAAACCGAGCTATTGCATTTACAAGCCAAAAGCCAAGCCATTACCGAGCAGGCTGACAAGCTAAGCAATGCCTTACAAGGGCAAAAGAAAACCCAAGGTAATTGGGGCGAGTTAATGCTTGAAAACGTGCTTGATAGCGCAGGACTTCGAGCTGGCACAGACTATAAACGCGAAGTGTCGTTTAATACCGAAGACGGCCGTTTGCGCCCTGATGTTGTGGTGTATTTACCTCAAGGTCGCCACTTAGTGATTGATGCAAAAACATCGTTAAATGCCTATACCCGTTATGTAAATGCCGAAACAGAGCTGGAATCTCAACAAGCGATTAAAGAGCATGTAAATGCCGTAACTGCCCGTATAAATGAGTTGGCCAGTAAATCGTATGACCGTTTACCAGGGATAAACTCGCCTGAGGTTGTTATTATGTTTGTACCGATTGAATCCGCCTTTGTAGAAGCACTCAAATACCAAAGCGACATTTACCAGCAAGCAATCGAAAAAAATATTTTGGTTGCTACTCCTACTACCCTGCTAACCAGTTTAAATATTGTTAAGCAGTTGTGGCGCTTTGAAGAGCAAACTAAATATTCAAAAGAGCTGGCTAATCGTGCTGAGCGTTTTTACAGTAAGCTCAACGGCTTTTTAACCAGTATGGAAGGGGTGGGTAAACAGCTCGATAAAGCCAAAGAAACCTACGATAAAGCATTTTCTCAGTTATACCGTGGTAAAGGTAACTTAATTAAACAAGCCTCAGAATTTAAAGAGCTGGGTGTATCGGTGCAAAAAGAGTTACCTCAAGAAAGCGTTGAACGCGCTCACTTAGAGCTTGATGAATAAAACACCACATATAATATTTGCGCACTGAGGTTGTGCGTTTATGTGGCTAGTTATTTACTAACTGCGCAGGCACTATAATAATATCTGTCCTTTAGGATTAACCACATGCAACGCCCAACTGTTTTTTTCATTTCTCATGGTGGCGGCCCAATGCCATTACTAGGTGATTTCAACCATGCAGAAATGCGAGCCTGTTTAGAACAGGTTGCCGCTACAATCCCAAAGCCTTCTGCTATTTTAATGGTCAGCGCACATTGGGAAGCTCAACCAATTAGTATAACGGCGCACTCTTCACCGCCGCTTATTTACGATTACTATGGTTTTCCTGAGCAGGCGTACCAATTAACTTACCCTTGTACTGGCCAGCCGCAACTTGCTAATTTAGTACAACAAGCGCTCGCAACACATAATATTGACTCAAAACTCGATCCACAGCGTGGTTTTGATCACGGTATGTTTGTACCGTTAAAAATTATGTATCCAGAGGCCGATATTCCCTGTGTGCAAATATCCTTGCACCCAAGCCTTGATCCGCTGTTGCATGTTGAAATTGGTAAAGCGTTGCAACGTATTGATTACGATAACTTATTAATTATAGGCTCAGGCTTTACCTTCCATAATATGCGCGCTTTTGGTGTTACTCAATCAAACGATGTTAACCAGCAAAATCAGGCATTTGAAACTTGGTTGGTAAGCACAATCGCAGATCAAACATTAACCGAGCAACAGCGTGAACAGCAATTATTAGCATGGCAGCAAGCTCCAGCTGCACGCTTTAATCACCCTAGAGAAGAGCACTTGTTACCGCTACATGTATGCTATGGCGCTGCTATGTGTGCAAGCACTGAGGTATTTGAATTAAATATTGCCAATAAACGAGCCAGTATGTATTTGTGGCAATAATAAAAAACACGCCAGACTTTGCTAGGCGTGTTTTTTGGTTCTACTGTATTTATTACAGTGGTTAAGCGTAAGCAATTACCATTTCATTTCGCCTTTATGAACTTTAGCGCCAATGCTAAGAGCCATAGGTAATACAGCCTCTGGGTATGAGTTGGTCATTTTATCTATCAGCAGCTTACTGCTATCACTACTTTGCTTAGCGTGTGCAAAATCCTTTAAATACTGGATTGAAAAATCAATATTTGCAGCATCTAATTGAGTGCCTGCTTTCATATGCCCAGGGATCACCACGTCAGGGTTGAGTGCTTTCATTTCATTAAGTTGCTTTGCCCATGCATTTTGCTCTGCCTGAGTTTGTGCATCGGCCATCCATAAATGAACATTAGCGTATACAGCCACATTCCCTAAAATAGCTTTATTATCAGGGATCCATAAATATGGGCGATGATTATGCTCACCCTCTGTGCCACGAATTTCAATGGTATGGCCTTCTATTTTTAAGCTATTACCATTAAATACCTTAGGTACGACTGGGTTTTTTGGTGCGTTTTCACCCATTTTTGGGGTCCAGAAAGCAAGTTTACCTTTAAGCTTTGCTGCTATTTTTTGGTGCACTGCGGGCGTAGTAATAACCTCTGCCTCAGGAAAAACTGTTGTAACACTTCAGCGCCAAAGTAGTAATCAGGGTCGGCTTGGCTAATAAAAATAGTTTTTAGTTGTTTACCAGAGTCAATTACTTTAGCGGCAATGCGCAGTGCATCGGCTTTGGTAAATCCGGTATCAATTAAAATTGCATCGGTACGGCCATAAACCAGCGTGGCATTAACATGAAAGCTATTGTTGTCAGCGTTATACACATCAAGGGTTAATGGGGTTTCGTCTGCAATAGCGATATTGCTGGTTAATAGTGTGCTTAATAAAAGCGTGCGTAGGTTCATGGTATTCTCATCATTGGTTGCTAATGCGAGCATAATAAAGGTTTGATATGTTCGGAAAAACAACCAATAATTAGCATCATTGTTTCATAAATCGTGCAAATACTATGGATAAACTCACCGCAGCACAGGTTTTTGTTGATGTTGCCTACTCAGGCAGTTTTACTGCCACTGCCGATCGGCTTGAAATGTCACGCCCTATGGTTACTCGTCATATTGAGTCGGCAGAGGCATGGCTCAATACTCGTTTGCTACACCGAACTACCCGCAAAGTTACACTTACCACCGCTGGCGAGGCCTGTTTACCCGAAATAGAGCAATGGTTAGCACAGGCTAACCGTTTAGTTGAACAAACTAAAAGCCAGCAACAGTTGTCAGGTAAAATACGAGTAGCGACCAGTATGTCGTTAGGTTTTGCACAATTAGCCCCTATATTTACACGCTTTATGAAACGTCACCCTAGCGTGCAAATAGACATAGATCTTGAAGACTCAACCACAGATCTAATAGAGCAACGTGTTGATTTGGCAATACGTATTGCAGCCAATCCTGATCCTTCGTTAATAGGTAAACCTATTGCCGAGTGTGAATCTATATTAGTGGCCTCAGCCGGCTACCTTGCAGATTATCCGCCAATAACGACACCACAACAGTTAAGCACTCATCAATGTTTAGGCTATAAAAACTTTGACCGATATATTTGGCATTTACACAACGGGGATGAGTTTCAATCGGTTGATGTTAAATGTAATTTAAGTGCAAACGAGGCCACCACATTACTTCATGCAGCCATAGCAGGTGGTGGTATTTCAGTGCAGCCTACGTATTTGGCAAATCAATATATACTGGATGGTCGCTTGCAGCGTGTATTAGCGCCATGGACACTAAATCCAATGAAAATATATGTGCTTTACCCTTCTCGTCAGCATTTATCATCAACAGTAAGAGCACTAATCGACACCCTCAGTGAAGAATTTAAAAATCCAGCATGGTAATTAATTATAAAAGTTTGGGTTTAAACCATGGCTTTGTGCGTTAAGCCTGCTGATATTGTGTACGTTATTTTGTTACAGTAAATGTAATAAGCGCCTTAATCCATAAAGGCCAACAGACCCAAGGAACAATAACAATGAATCTGATCAAAACATCGGGCTTGGCACTGGCCATTGTTGCGGGCTTAGGCTTGCAAGCATGTTCAAGTACCAGCATAACAACTAACAACAATGCAGCGATGAGTACCGTGAATAATCCATTAAGCCTAGCGCAAATTTATAAAGATAAAGAATTTAAAACCCAGCGAAGCACTTACTTTAAATGGCTAGATGATGGCACTGGCTACACAGTGCTTGAAGAGCGCGAAAGTGAAAAAGAAAAAGCTGACGATAACAACGTCGATGATGAAAAAGAGCACGGAGTAAAAGGCAACGACATTGTATTTTACAATGCTGACGGCACAGGCCGTAAAGTACTGGTTGAGTTTGAAAAACTGTTGCCAGAGGGCGCAGACGAGCCATTTGCAATCGAAAGCTATCAGTGGTCAAAAGACGGTAAATGGCTGATGGTATTTACCAACAGTGAGCAAGTTTGGCGCTCACGCAGCAGAGGCGACTTTTGGTTACTTAACCTTGAGACTAACCAATTACAGCAACTTGGTGGTAAAGACGTTGAGCCAACTAAGTTAATGTTTACTAAGTTCTCGCCAGATAGCTCAAAAGTGGCTTACGTACGCGATAACAACATTTACATGCAATCGGTTGGCAGTAACGATGTAACCGCGCTCACAACCGATGGCAGTGCCACCATTGTTAACGGTAATTTTGATTGGGTATACGAAGAAGAATTTACTATTGCCGATGGTTTTCGTTGGAGCCCCGACAACAAATCAATCGCCTATTGGCAGCTTGATACCAGTGACGTTAAATTTTTCACTATGATTAACAACACCGACGAACTGTACCCTACCCTTAAAGAATTCCCTTATCCTAAGGCAGGTGAAACCAACTCTGCCGTGCGTGTTGGTGTGGTAAGCCTTAGTGATAAACAAACCCGTTGGGCTGAGCTTGAAGGCGATAACCGCGACCGTTATATTCCGCGTATTAGCTGGGCTGGCACCGGTAATGAATTAATGATTCAAGACTTAAACCGCCCACAAAGCCATAACAAAGTGTGGTTGTTTGATTGGCAAAAGCAGCAACTGACCAAGATTTTAGAAGACAAAGACGATGCGTTTATCGAATGGTTTTATAAAGCAAACTGGTCAAAAGACGGCGAGTTTTTTATTTGGCATAGCGAACGCGATGGCTGGCGTCATCTTTATCGTGTATCGCGCGATGGCAAGACTATTATCGACCTAACCCCTGGCGATTACGACATTATTGATATGCTGAGCATCAATGAAGATAAAAACGTGATGTATTTTATTGCCTCGCCAAACGATCCTGGTCAGCGTTATTTATACAGCACACCGCTTGATGGCAGCAGCAAACCGGTACGGGTAACACCTGCTGAGTTTGAGGGAGCAAACAGCTACTACATGTCAAAAGATGCCTCATGGGCAATGCATACTTACTCAAAATTTGGTACGCCACCGACTAAAGAGATCATTAAAGTGAGCGATCATAGTAATGTAAAAACCTTAGTTGAAAATACAAAGCTCAAACAAAAGCTTGCTGAGCAAAGCTTACCAAACCATGAGTTCTTTAAAGTAAACGCGCAAGATGGTACCGAGCTTGACGGCTATATTATGTTCCCTGAGAACATGGATAAAAGTAAAAAATACCCAATTGTTTTTTACGTATACGGCGAACCATGGGGCTCAACCGTGCAAGACCGCTGGGAAGGTAACAGTTACTTGTATAAATCACTGTTAACGCAAAAAGGCTTTATTGTGGCATCGGTTGATAACCGTGGCACACGTGCACCAAAAGGCCGCGACTGGCGTAAATCGATTTATAAAAAAATTGGCTCAATTACCGTGCAAGATCAAGTAGACGCCCTAGATGCCATGGCTAAACGCTGGGATGTAATAGACACCGATCGCGTTGGCGTATGGGGACACTCAGGCGGCGGTAGCTCAACCCTTAATTTACTGTTCCGCCATGGCGATAAATTTAAAGTGGGCATTGCCTCAGCACCCGTGCCAGACATTCGTTTGTACGACACCATTTACCAAGAGCGTTATGCAGGCAATCCAAACACCGATCCTGAGAGTTACGATAACACCTCGCCGATTACCTTTGCTAAAAACCTAACCGGGAAGCTATTGCTTATTCACGGCACAGGCGATGATAACGTGCATTATCAAGGCTCAGAGCGTTTAATTGACGAACTCGTTAAGCACAACAAACAGTTTGAGTTTTTCTCATACCCTAACCGTTCACACAGCTTACGCGAAGGCAAAGGCACTACCTTGCATTACCATACTATGATGGCTGACTTTTTTGAAAAGCACTTACTAACCAAGTAATCGCTTTAAAAAGTAAAATACTAAAGCCGCACACTAATTATTAGTGTGCGGCTTTTTTAATCAAAATGTAACGGGGGTTTACAGCTGGGTGTAAAGGATAACCTTGAGAAAAGAAGTCTCATGTCCTTATACTAAACCTAAATAATAAGAACCTGAGTAAAATTTACTGGAAGATGACTTTGGTCTTTTGCTTTCTTAAGTAGTATTAATTTAGCTATCAGCAGAGCTATTTAATAATTTACTATTCTCTTTTAGACTTTCTATATGCTTAAGTATAATACCTTCCATTATAGGGGTTATAGCTGCATTAGCGTCTTTGTACCAAGGTTTATCATTTTGAGACATATTTAGATCGAATGTAAAATTAGCCATAAGATAATATTTTTCATTCAATTGCGTTGCAAAAACGTATTTTTTCTTTGTTTCGTTAGAACGAATCTCTGTATATTTTATCCACTCAATATTATTAAATGTACATTCATCAAATTGAGATATTTCAGGAAAACCTGAATTTAATAAGTTAGACTCTATGTGATGTTGCTTTTCTTCGTCTGAAAATGGTGTAGCTCGGCGAGCAGAATGAGCTTCTATTTCATTGATGAGCTCAGTATTATGCCCTTTAAAATATTTACCTATTGAAGAGGAATTATAATAGTCGTTATATTCCTTTAGAATGGCATGGCCGAGTTCTTTAGTGCTAGTGACTGGAGATGCGAGCTTTCCAATAGTAATATTGAGCCGCAGGCTTCCCAACTCATCTGACATCGGCGTTCGTATTAGAGGCCAATAAAACCAATAGGACTCATGAATTGGAATATATCTAGAATGTCGAATCTGACTATAGTTAGTTTCAAACCAATTTGCTTCTGTAAAAGGATAATTTACAATTTTTGTTTTAGGTTGTTTCAACGGATTACAAACTGGAAGAGCAACGGTCAATTTAAGCTCTTCGTCTAGGTAATAATGCTCTTTTTGAATATTATTAAAATCAGGGCCTCCGCGATAACCGCGGAGTATTTTTTTCATTAGCATTTAAGTATCCCTCTCAATACAACCACTCTAAGTATTTTTTTCTATATAATTTAGTACGTCTTGTGCTCTCCGATGATTACCAGCTAAGCGCAATTGAGTATGATAAGACTCTAGCCCCAAATAAGGTAATGTATGTGGGCTGGTTAATTCTGTTCCTAAAAAGGTAAGACCCATAAACTTTAAGCTACGAATTAAACTGCTGGGAGATAGATTATTTTGTCCTGCCATATTAGGTACTACATCAAAGGGGTTACTATTAGCTTGATGTACTAACATACCCAATCGCGCTGCTGCGGATTTTAACCGCGGAAGGTATGCTCCAGGTGAGTGAACTGCTACTTGTTGAGAGGTTAGTCGAATAGTATGAGTTTTAGCAAATTCTTCAAGCGCCGCAGTAAAAATAATAGCCCCTTGACTGTGTACTACCCATTTTATTTTCTTTCCTTGTTGCTGAGATTGAAAAAAAATGGCCGCCAAATGTTGTGCATTTTGTGATTTAGTTCCTTTGCGTTTATCAAATATGCATTCAACAACGTCATACAGCATGCGATCAGTCGGGTTGTGGAATAAAGTGTATGTATCAAAACTATCTTTAGGGTAAGCTACATCTAAGTGAGCGCCCATTAACCAAGCCGCTTTATTTAAATTATTCTGCATCCCATTCACTGCTGCATGATGATTAGAAACTTGAGTAGCTCCAGAACCTGATAATCCCCATGAGTCTTTATTCTGCTGCAACTCATCACTATCCCAAGCCCCAGTAAATCGACCACCTTGGCGTTTTACATTGTATAACATGTTTCTTTCTAGGCTTGCTCTTGGCTTTGGTCCAGTGGCACTAACATCGAAATATATATCGTGAATTACCACTTGGTTATCTGCTGTAATTTTAAAGTCTATTAGATAATGATATGACTTGAATTGGTCTCTAGAGCGAAATAAGCGTTTAAATGGCAGCGTGCTGTGCTTAACCGAACTACAACTATTTGGATTTTTGCAAACAAAGGTAATTTCTTTAATCACTTTTTGTTGGTCAAATTGATTTAAATTGGCCAGCATAGCTAAGGCTTGTTGTGTGATTAAAATTCGAGTACTTTTTAGATCTACAGGGTCATAAGTTAAGTTATATGATTGAGCAGTTGCCTCGTCTAGCCCAATATGGTTAAAAGCGGATGCTTTTCCGGTATGTTTCCAAGTCATAATGTTCTTCCTTTTACATTTATTTAGACAGATGATATCTATTCAAAAACCCTTAGTCTAGTGTGTTTTAGAATCAATATATTTAGCAAGAGTTTAATAATGGGAATCTAAATACTGATTTTGGGAGCTAAGATAAGAACTCAATTTATTAGTGTGTGGCTTTTTTAATCAAAATGTAACGGGGGTTTACAGCTGGGTGTAAAGGTTTTGTTTGAAGTACAACAGCCCCCAACACTAACTATAGAAAGTCCATACTGAATGAAAAGTTATTTATCGAAACGGGCTAAAACGTTCTGTTTATGATGAACTTTCATCAATCCTCATTCCCTTGCTTTAACTCAGCTGCCCAACCATTTCTTTAACTACTAAAAACTGCACTTGTCTTAACATTCTTAATTCCGCTGCGCGTACATCCGCAGATGGCATTTTCACAACTTCTTGGTATAAGTTGCTAAATTCACTCTCTATATTATCTACAAAATAACTTAGTTGCTTTACTGCGGCAGAGTTTGGAATACCGAGCTCTTTTGCAAAAGCGATTACATCTGCTTTAGTAACATCACAAAAACGTTTTTTATCATTGATAGGAACGGATAAGGCTTCTTCTAGAGGGTTACCACCTTCTGGAACATAAATAATGGTGCTTAATAAATCATAAAACGGTGTTATTTGCGCAGATCCGTTTTCGTAATAAAAGCTAATATTTTTTAAATGCGCATCCCCATTCCCGACTAATAAATTATAAATCACCCATTGATATAACTTGATGGCCGTTGCCGCTTTAGGCCGTACGTTATTGAGTATTTTTTGGTATGTTTCAACCGTTGATGCAGAATATTTGGAGTGCCTGCTATAACTTAATAACTGGCAACTATCTATAATATGCGTGCGCTCTTGATCAGGATAACTCCCTACACGGTCAAAGCGCTCAACCAAATAGGCTGGCTCGGGTGTATAAATGAGCTGCACATTGGGTACATCTATTCCTAGCCGCTTGGCTAGTTTCATCATAAACCATTCATTGCATGTCGTTTGCCAATATTGGTCTGGCTCAGAATGATCGGGTTTAAGTATATGAGTTGAAGGTGTGCCTTCATTTCCTTCAAATAATTCATCGCCGAGCTTAATAACTAGCATTTTATGCTGCGCGCCAGCAAGTGACATACGGCTACTTTGGCGGATATTTAACGGTGCTCTGGGTAAGTTTTTAATTCGCCTAGATAGCTCGGCAAAAGGTAACGGTATTGCACTAGGGCTTGGAAAATCGACATGCTCTGGTAATAGCGTTAAAGCACCAGCAGACTCAATGCCGGATGCAGTAAGTAGAGCAAATGAATCCTCATGATCCACTTTCACTTCTTTTGCCAATAACTCACGTGCATTTTCTTCTGGCAGTAAATTATCAAAAAACTGCTGCACAGGTCGTGTAGTACCAGAATCAAGAATGATTTGCTCTTGTAATGGAATGCTGGGAGTTATTGCAAATTTATTAGCTGAGTTAAGCCAATCCTGATCGTATTTAAATGACCAAAAACCGTTACTATCTTGTAATTGACCCATGAGCTGTTTGCCGGCATAAACATCAAGTGATCTATTATTCATGCTCAGCCACCATGTTCTGGATTTGCATTAGTAATTTATTTTTAGCCTTTTCATCATGTTGAGGTATCACCACGTCTATTTTTACTTCTAAGCCTAAAGCTTCCATTAAATCAAACGCGCGGCCAATTGATAACGAACCTGTGCCATTTTCAAAATCACTTACTGTATTAATACTAATACCGGAGAAATCTCCCGCAGTTTTTTGGTCAAGCTTTTGGCTTTTTCTCACAATGCTTGCCAATTTACCTAATTGTTTTGCTGACTTTATCGTGACTTCCATTACCAATCCAAAATTCACAGTGTTTTGTGAATAATAGTTAAAAAAGTACAAAAAAGCTAATAATTCACAATATTTTGTGAATTATTAAATTAATAGGCATGAACCTAATAAATTCACAATAAACTATGAATTTAGGTAATTGAAAATTTCACTCTCTTTTTAATCTAAATGGTGCGGGGGTTTACAACTGAGGTCAAAGGTTAAAGGAACAAGGTCAAAGAATTTTAGTCATGGTAAGTTGGGTAGAGTGCAACGAAACCCAACAAGGAGATACTGCTCAATGGTAATAATTGAATCGTTTAATGTTAAACACAGCTTGGTACGAGAATAGAAATAAAAAGAGTAGCATCCATGCTACTGCAAGTGCGATATTAATAAAAAACTAAGAGCTTGGTTGCGAAGGTTGATACTTATTAACGAGAATGTGCTGCAAACT